>NZ_JBFBIK010000138.1:0-18378 GCF_040685555.1 Sphaerisporangium sp. NPDC088356 | reverse complement strand
TCTCCGGCCGAACCCCCTCATGCCACATCGAACTCACTCCACGCCGGGGCCGTGGTGCGCCCTGAGGCTGGCTGGATGCTGCTTCAGGGCTTCGACGTTTTCGGTTCCCCTCGATGACCTGGGAAAATCGGCCGGATCGTGGAGTGTCAAGGCATCACCCTCAAGGTCACAGATACTTCGCTCAGCAAAAGGGTAGTTACTGCCTTCGCTCGAAGTGAATGAATACATAGCCTCACACGAGCTACGCTTGAGAGTTGCCGGTCGGACCAAAAATCGGGCGAGTATCTGGACCTCACAGATAACGTCGTACTGACGGTAGGGCAGACACGCCAACGATGGTTCGACACCAAGCATGCATAGCTACTGCGCTGATCGCAGTCTTGTCTGTCGTCTGGCCATGGAGCCAGGTGTTTCTCACTGGCATGGAGCAGTGGCCCGGTTTGCCGAGGCTGTTGCCTACAAATTAGACCCCCCCACCCTTAAATGATCACGATGGCAGGGTCACCACCCTGGTGTTTCAGGTAGCCGACGATCCCATCTATAAGACAGTGGCCGGCAAAGCGCGCAAGCGAAACCAGGCTGTATCTGTGGCCGGTTTACTTGTGTATGGCCCAGAACGAGCCGAAGGCTTCCATGACGGGCTTTCAGTCCGATCTGGTCCCCGTTATCCAACTGGCCGAGAAATCCTCTTAGGATCGCGTACAGAGGCTTGCGGCTAGGCCGCTTTCTCGGAGCCGAGGAGTCTGGGGAGCTATAGATCCCTAAGAAGCCCCGAGACGGCCTGTAGGCCGCTACTGGAGCAGATCCTAGGCATATCCGGATGGATTCTGGGCCAAAGTGCCTCAGAATCGGCCTCAGGGCCGTACAGAGGCATTCAGGGCTGTGTGGCTGGGTTGCTAAGGAATCTGCCTGAGAATCCGGCTAGGAGGCATAGCTATGTGATCCTGGCCGAAGGCCGAGCCTGAGTCTGGTTGCTAGGAGATCCAGATGGTTCCTTGGCCGGTTTTTCGCTTCTCTGCTTTTCTCTGCTTTTCTCATATAACCGAAGAGCGCGCAGCGCGCTGAGTACTCATATTTAAAGACTTTCTTAGAGACTTTCTAAAAGACTCTCTTTCTTCAGGAACTGTGTGACCCTATGCATAGGAACTGGGTGAGCCACTCATAGGAACTAGGTGGCCCCATCCAAAGGAACTGGGTGAGCCTATCCGATTCGGGCCATCGGCACATGCTCGTCTCCCAGCACCATCCAGAGTCGATCCAGCTAGCCGCTCAGAGCAGGTACCCAGAAATGGAGTTACTACCTTGAAGAAGCATGTTCTGGATGGAATAAAGCTACGGCTGGGTATGTTCGCCAGCTTTGAACTCACGTACAGGTTCGGCTCGTTACAAGGCCTTTGAGGCCGCCTGCTACGTTGAGTACACAGACAAAATAAAAGTGGCCCGGCTCCTGAGCAAGAGGAACCGGGCCGGTCGATGAAGAAAGGGCTTCATCTGATGTCAACCATAGCAGAAGGTTCCGCCAAGGATTCATTCGCTGATGTGCCTGAGATCTACGTCTTCTCTGACTTTGTGTCGAGTAAAGGACTGCACATCATCGCCTACCTGTTCTCTGTGAAGTACGCGAAGGATGGCGAGATCTTCTGTAACGCCGTCTCGGCAGAGAAGATCGCCGGAGTACTTCACATAAGCGTTAGTACCGTTAAGCGCGAGATGTCCCGCCTCAAGAAGCTCGGGATTATCAAGACCACCAAGACGCGGAGGGGAAACACCTTCCAGCTCATCGTCCTGAACATCGAGGATGACACGTTCCGTGGAAGGAACATGGAGCCGAGCATCCGATTCGCTCGCGTGAACTACTCCGTCATCACTTCCGGTATTTCCTCTGAAGCTCTTCGTCTTTGGTTGATTCTCGCCAGAATCGGCGGCGCAAAGCGGTGGGCGTTCTCTTCTCAGGCTCGTCTCGCCCAGTACCTCAAGGTCTCTGAGCGTCACATCAGGAACCTTCTGAAGGAGCTGAAGGAACTCGGCCTCATCGAAACCAAGCGTCGTGAGGCGTTCGGACGCAACGACTACAAGTTGCACATGTATATCAACGGGTCGTTCATAGTTAACGGATTTCCTGGTGAGGATTTCGAAGAGCCGAAAACGCTTGGTTCCTGGGAGAGCGAGGACGTACCTGTAGAGGGCTCGGTAGACACCGCAGAAACTGACGATGTACTGGCCGAGGAGACAGTAGATGCAACGGTCCCAGTAGAGGTTCAGGTAGAAGCGAAGGCACCAGCTAAGTCCACTAACGTTACAGTATCTAGTACCACCTATACGTGGCTGCGAAGCGTTATAGCAGGATCGCCGGTTATGTGGACGATGGAAAACAAGGAGCGTTCTGAAAGGATCAGCGACTACGTCGAAGATCTTATGCATAGGTTTGGCCCGGAGGACGTAGACTCCTCTGTCAGAGAGTTGTGCGTGAAATATGGCTCTGGGTACGAGCCGGAATTCCTTTTCAAGCTCCTCGATGAGCACTACGGAATCAGCCTGCCTGCGGATGATTACGATGACGAAGCAAGGGAGCTAGCGGAAGATATTGACTGGATGGTTGCCTAGAGTCGCCCTGCACCAAACCTCCTCTCACAGAGCCCTGGCCAGCAAGACCGGTCGGGGCTCTTCCCATGTCATCAGCCTGCCTACCAGACATACGGCGCATACCGCCACAAAGGTAGTAACTCCATGGAAACCGACTTTGTACCGGTGTGTCCTTATGGTGGCGTGATCTCATAGACGCGTTACACCACTGCTACGGGGAGTCGGAGATGAGCTACTACAAGGATCCCGAGGAGATGAGTGCCCAGGAGCGCTGGGATAAGTTCTCTAAACTCCTGGGCATTGCTCTCGCAGAAGCGTGGCTGGAAGGCCGTTACAACCCTGAGCCGAAATCAGAGGCCGGCGAGCTTGTACCAGAGGAGGGGCCGGAGTAGCAATACGAGAGAGTTACCCCTTGATTTGTGCTGTTTCACACGCCCTTGGAGCCACCGGTTTCGGCCCGAATGTCCGTATTGTCTAAAGCGTGATCGACAAGCAGAATGCGGCCAGACAGCGCCGCCGCAGAGCGCGCCAGAAGGCCGATGAGGAGGCTCTTGATGCCTGGCTCGATAGCCAGATGTCAGAGCTTCCTCCGCTCACTGACGCGCAGGTGGAGGCCACTGTGAGGATCTTCTCAACGGTCCGTGTCGTGGCTGACGAAGCGGCCTAGGCGGCAGCGACCTTGACCCTAGTGACGTCGAACTTCCCCCGCATGTCGGTTGCCAGGATGGTCACCTTATCTATGTAAAAGTCGGCCAGAGCACGACGAAGATCAATGCTGATGCTGTCCCATCGCTCAGCCAGCTCCGCGACGTCGAGCCCAATGAGTGGAGTAGCGCCAGCCAGCTTGGCCAGCTTGTCCCTCTCATCACGGATCTCAGACCGGAGCTTCTTCACGGCGGCAACGACGTCCACCAGATCCTCGTCATCGCCATCGTCCGTGAGCTGCTCTCGCAGGATCTCCAGGCGACGCTCGCGCCTACTGATGGACTCCATGACGGCCTTCGTCTCGGACTTGGACGACTCCTGCCGATCTGCCAGCATCCGCAGCACCTTCGGATCCGCAGCACGCTTGATGATCCACTTGCTGACGACCGTCTCGACGCCAGATATCAGCACGGTGCAGCCACCACAGCCACCCTCTGTCTTGGGAGGACACACGTACTTCGGCTTCTTGTCGTCCCAGGTCACGCGCATCTTGATCGGCTCTTCTGGCTGGCAGTGGCAGTAGACCATCCCAGTCAGGAAGTGCTTCCGGATCAGTGGTTGAGTCTTGCGTGAGTAGTTCCGCTTGAGCCTTGCCCTGAGCCTCTCGTGCATCTCTACATTGATGATCTCTGGCCACTTAGCCGGACCGATGACGACTCCGTAGCGCTCCTTCAGACCAGCGATGCGAGCGCTCTGGAGCAGCCAGCGAAGGGACTGGATCGACCACTTATTTCCGAGGCTCGTCTTGATGCCTCGCTGGTTGAGGTCGGCGACGATGGACCTGAGCGAGTCTCCGTTGTCGAACCTCTCGGCGCACTCTCTGATGATCTTGGCCTCGAACTCGTCGATCTCGTCCCTGATGATCCTGCGCCTAGGTCCGTCGTCAGAGAAAATACGCCGGAAGCCGTACGGCCTAGGTCCACCGTTGGTCATCTCGCCGGCTGCGGCGAGCTGAGCCATCTTGTCCTTGATGCGGTCGGCCTTGTGAGCCGACTCCTGCTCTGACCAGGCACCTACGGTGATGGCGACAGCTCGTCCAGTGGGTGTGGAGAGGTCAAGACGGCCCTGCCGTACTGCGTCGATCTGGAACGAGACCGGCTTGTGCCTCTTGTCCCACTCGACAACGATGTCTAGGAAGTCCAGGAGTTGGCGCACGCTTCGATGTAGACGATCAGCGTGGTAGATGATCAGAGCGTCACACTGGTCGGCTTCGATGGCCTTCAAGAGTTGGTTGTAGTCAGGCCGATTTTTCTTCCCCTTGTGGGCGCTGATGTCGTTGTCCTTGAACACCAGGACGACGTCCCAACCGTTCCTCTTGGCGATCTCTCGGCACAGCTCCTCCTGGCGAGCTACGCCAAGCTCCTCCCCAGAACGATCGTCAGAGATCCTGACGTAGATAGCCGCTCTGACTGCTGCCGAGATGGTCACTGAGTGCTGTCCGTCCAGGAGTCGGCTGCGGTCCAGAGCTTGCCCGCGAACTCCAGGCACAGCTCTTCCTCCTGCGCTGCTGCCATTGGGCGGTTTGCTCGGTTATGGATGCCTATGCGACGTACGTACTCTCCTAGAGCCGACACCTGACCTCCTGCTGGTCGCTAGTTGCTCGCTTGATCGTGAGATACTGTGTTAGGTAGAAGGTATCAAACGGCTCCTACACGCCCGAGCCGTGGAGCCCCGCCGACTCGCTGGCATGGCTCAAGGCGATGGCCTGGGACCTGCGCTCCAACATGGACGACGAGCTTGAGCGCGCCGTCGACACCTCGGCGGTGCCCGTGGACCGGGTCAAGGAACTGTTCCCGGCCTATCCGTTCGACAGGCACCAGCCGATCGTCACGGCGGGAGCCGTACGGGACGGCGGGTTCGATCCCAAGGCGGCGGCGAAGGCCTCTGAGGCGGAGACGCGAAGCACGGTGTCGTCGCGGGCGCTCGCGGAGGTGTCGCGGACGCTGCGGGCCGTACCCTCGCCGCTCGGCACGGCCGGGGCGGACCACGCCGGGATCGGCTCGAACTCCTGGGTCGTGGGCGGCGCGCACACCGACACGGGCAAGCCGCTGCTGGCCAACGACCCGCACCTCGGGCCGCGCATACCGTCCATCTGGTATCAGGCCGGGCTGCACTGCCGGGTGAAGTCCGCCGCGTGCCCCTACGACGTCGTCGGCTACACGTTCTCCGGCCTCCCGGGGGTCGTGATCGGGCACAACGACCGGGTCGCCTGGGGCTTCACCAACCTCGGCCCCGACGTCACCGACCTCTACCTGGAGCGGACCAAGGGGGAGACATACGAGGCCAAGGGCGAGTGGCTCCCCATGGAGACCCGCACCGAGGAGATCAAGGTCGCCGGCCACCCCTCCGAGAAGCTGACCGTGCGGTCGACCAAGCACGGGCCGATCATCTCCGGTGTGCTGGCAAGCGCGGGGGACGCGCTGCCCGGCGCCGCCGGGAACGCGGGAGAGCCGGTTTCTGGCGCGAAGGCGGGGGAGACGGGCAAGCTCCCCGCCGCCGGGCACGACGTGGAGGTGGCTCTCCGCTGGACAGCCCTCGACCCCGGCCGCACGGCCGACGCCCTGCTCCTGCTGGACACGGCGACGAACTTCGACCAGTTCAGGAAGGCCGCGTCGTACTTCGAGGCCCCAGCCCAGAACATGATTTATGCGGATATAGACGGCAACATCGGCTACCAGGCGCCGGGGCGGATCCCCGTCAGGTCCAAGGGCGACGGCCAGTGGCCCGCGAAGGGATGGACCGGCGACCAGGAGTGGACCGGGTTCATCCCCTTCGAAGAGCTGCCCATGGCGTACAACCCGCCCGAGGGGTTCATCGCCACCGCCAACAACGCGGCCATCGGCCCCTCCTACAGCCGGTTCCTGACCTCCGACTGGTCCTACGGCTACCGCTCCCAGCGCATCGTGGACCGGATCGAGCAGGCCACGGCCAAGGGGAAGGTCTCGGTCGCGACGATGCGGGACATCCAGATGGACTCGTCCAACACCCTGGCGCCCGTGCTCGTGCCGTACCTGCTGCGGGCCGGCATCCCTCTCGACGGCGGCGGCGAGATCAAGGACATGCTCGCCGCCTGGGATTTCGGGCAGAGCCGTGAGTCGTCCGGGGCCGCGTACTTCAACGCGGTCTGGAGCCACCTGCTCCGGCGCACCTTCGACGACGAACTGCCAGAAGGCGGCCACGCGGGCGGCGGCGACCGCTGGTACGAGGTGGTGCGCACGCTCCTCGACAAGCCCGGCGACCCCTGGTGGGACGACGTCCGCACCAAGGACAAGGTCGAGACCCGCGACGACATGCTCCGGGCGGCGATGACCGACGCGGCCAAGGAGCTCAGGGCCGGGCTCGGCGACCTGCCCGCGGACTGGCACTGGGGCGACCTGCACACCCTGGAACTGACCAACGAGACCTTCGGCACCTCGGGCATCGGCCCGATCGAGTGGCTGTTCAACCGGGGCCCGCTGAAGCTCGCCGGGGGCAAGGACGCGGTCGACGCGACCGGCTGGGACGCCACCGAGGGGTACGAGGTCAACTGGGTGCCGTCGATGCGGATGGTCGTGGACCTCGCCGACCTCGACCGCTCACGCTGGGCCAACCTGACGGGCGCCTCCGGGCACGCCTTCCACGCGAACTACGACGACCAGGCGCCGATCTGGGCCGACGGCGACTCGACCCCCATGCGCCAGACCGAGCCGGCCGTACGGAAGGACGCGGTGAACACGCTCACGCTCACCCCGTGAGGGAGGTCTCAGGCGTTCAGGTCTCGACGGGAGGACACCCGCACGCGGGTCCTGTCGCAGGTCCGGCACCGCTGGGTGACCACGTGGCCGATGGTCTCCACGGAGGTCCACCGGTGCCGGAGGTGGACACCCGAGGTCATCCTCGCGAGCAGTTCCTCCCACCCGGTGAGCACCCGATAAACCGACACGGGTCCCATCCTGCCCACCGGGCCGTGACCTGCGAGTAAGTCCATGGCTCTGCCCCCCACCTCGGACCGCCGGGGACGGCGGATACGCCGGTTGTCCGTCTCCCTGTGCCCAGCGGCGGGGCTCTCATGCCGTTCTCGGTGACGGGGCACGTCAGGGTGCCCCTCGCCGGGCTAGCCGCTCGTCACCGACGAGATCTCGGCCAGCGGGAACTCCAGGTAGTCGCCCGCCTCCTCACACCAGGCGTCCAGCACGCCGCGCCGCAGCTCGCCGTGGCTGATCGTCGCGGTGAGCCCATCGGAGAGCGTGATGAGCGCGCGCACCCCCCGATCGACGACGAACCCCAGCAGCGACTGCTGGGCCGTGGGCAGACGGGTCGCCATGCGGCCGATCACCGCCCAGGTCTGGCCGGTGTGGTGCTCCTGCTCGCGGGTCTCCATCAGGCGCCGGGCGTGCTCGCGGGGGTCGGGAGGGGGCTCGGCGATGGGGGCCTGCGGCTCTTCGAACTCGGCCACCCGGCCGCCGGGCAGCAGTATCAGCCGCCCGCCCTGCGGCTCGCGCCTGATCGCGATCTCCCCGGTGTCGTCCACGGGCACCGGCGCGTACCCCGCGTCACGCAGCGCGGCGAGCGTGCGGTCGGCAGGGGCGGTGCCGGCGAGCACGGTGGGCGCGAGCAGCCGCAGCCCGAGCCTGGCGAGGCGGCGGTGCGCGGCGATCTCGGCCAGCAGCCCCGGGTCGGAACCCTGGATGATGCAGCCGACCGTGGTGACCGTGACCTCGCCGTACCGCCGCGCCACGTCCTTGACGAGGTACGTCAGCGGCTGCGGGAGGGTGCCAGCCGTACGCAGCTCCTCAAGCAGCGAGTCGGCGGAGTACCCCGCGTCAAGGGCCCGGCGCACGCTCGCGGGGGTGAACCGCCACACCGACGCCGCGCCCTGCGACTCGCGCTCGGCGGCCCGGTCGAGCAGGCCCGACAGCTCGGCGGCGGGAGGACCGGTCACGACGGCCGTCAGGTCGGCCCCGAACAGCGCGGTGCGCTGCGCGCTGGCGAGCGCGTGCACCGAGGACTCGACCAGGCGGGGGTCGCGCTCGATCTCGGGCACCGTCTCGTCCTGCTCGTCGCCGGCCACGGCCGAGCCGAGGGTCGCCAGCGCCCGGCCGAGGCCGGTCAGCGTGTCGGAGGTGACGAGCCCGAGCAGCCGCGCCTCCTCCAGGATGGCGGGGCAGCACTCGGCCAGGAGCTCCGCGTCAAGCAGCGGCGCCCGCCAGTGCACGGCCTGTACGAGCTCGGGCAGGCTCGCGAACGCCGTGTCCGGGGGGAGCGTCGCCAGCGTAGCGAGCACGGCCCAGCGGATGCGGGCCACGGTCTCACCGGCGGGGTCGTCGCTGAGCACCGTGGGATATCTGCCCGCGGTGCGGCGCAGCGACGAGCGCTCCATGCGCCACCACGCGGCGAGCAGCACCCGCAGCCGCGCGGGGGCGTCCTCCAGCCGCCAGGCGTCGAACCGCTTCGTCGGGATCAGGCCACTCGCCGTCTCGTCCCAGGCGAGCAGGCGGGCGACGGCGCAGACCTCCAGCAGCAGCCGGGTCTCCTCCTCGGTGCAGCCGCTCTCCTTGATGATCCTGCGCACCTCGCGGACCCCGACGCCGCCGCCCTTGAGCAGGGGGAGCGGGAACTTGTCGGTGTTCTCCAGCAGGGCGGCCGCCCGGTCGACGGCGTGCGGCGCGGCCAGGCACATGGCGTGGTCGACGGCCTCGGGGTCGGCGGGCACCGTGCCGAGCTCGGGCGGCTCGGGGGTGAAGGGTGGATGGTAGTCGGGGCCGCGCAGCGCGAGCGCGACTTCGCGGGGCATCTCGGCGATGTCCCACTGGGTGCGGTAGAGCAGCCCGCGGTCGGCCGCCCACTTCTCGGGGGAGCCGGAGGAGACGAAGCGGTTGCCGTCGACCCCGCGCACCGGCCCGTCCCAGGCGAACTCGTCGAGCAGGCTGACCGTGCCGTCGGGCGCGTCGGCCAGCACCGCGGCCAGCCGGTCGGCGTCGCCGAGCACGGCCGTGACGCGGGACATGAGCTGGCGCCTGCCTCCCTGGGCGGGCAGCCCGAGGCTGCGGCTGATGCGGCGCAGGCCCTCGGCGTTCAGGGTCCAGGAGTCGAGGTAGGTGGCCAGGGAGTCGCCGAGCCCGCACGGGGCGGTCCACCAGCGCGCGACGGCCTCGGCCAGGTGGAGGCGGCCGTCGGGCCCCGGCCAGGCGAGTGCGTGGTCGAACAGGCCGTCCAGCCAGGGCAGGATCTCCGCCGTGGTCACCCCGAGGAAGCGGGCGAGCTCCTCGCCGGTGACGCGCTCGCCGATCACCAGGGACGCCTGCAGGATCTCCAGCGGGGGCAGGGGGAGGCCGCGCATGACCTCCATGACGGCGAAGTTGTCGCTCAGGCGCCGTGCGAGCGTGTCGAGGCGGCGCGGCCAGGGTGCGGCGATCGCGTCCGGGCGGTTGGCCAGGACGCGGGAGAGCCGCTCTTCGTCAAGGGTAGTCAACCAGTCGAGCAGGTGATCATCCATCACAGTCTCTCGAAGGTCTCGCGGGAGTCACCAAGAAGCCACCGTAATGCAGAGCACCCGCTCGACGGGATCGACGTAGCAGAATAGAACCGGAATCAATGAACCCCGAGATCAACATCTTCTCCGCGGATCTGTACGAGCAGGGCGCGCTCTGGGGCCAGTCAGCTGCGAGTTGACCCCGCAGGAGGTCGGGAGGCCGGAGGGGAGGTATTGGGTTCCGTGACGAGCTCATCGACCAGGCGGCGCGAACCGCCTGCCGCCGTCACGGTGGTCGCGGCGCCGTTGCCGCTCTGTGTGGTCGGCTGTATGTGTTCCGCGAACCGCTCGGCTCGCCCGTCGAGGATCCTTCGACGACACGGCCGAGCTGTTCGATTTGTTTGAGTATGGCATCCAACGCGGAAAAGCTCGGGGACTTCGGGTATGTGACGACATCCTTACCAGCTGGTCACTCTCTGGGACGCTCAGCTCTTGAGCACGGCCCAGACGACCTTGCCGTACGGGAGCAGCGGGTTCCAGCCCCACCGCAGGCTCATCGACTCCACGATGTGCAGCCCCATGCCGCCGGGTTCCAGCGGCGAGGGGTGGCGCAGGACGGGCGCCGCCGACCCCGGGTCGGCGAAGACGCACGTCACGAGGGAGTCTCTGCGGATCATCGACATCCGGATCGGCTCGCGCCCGCTTCGCCGGAGATCGCGCGGGTCGAGCACCAGGCCGTGCCGCAGCGCGTTGGTGGCGAGCTCGGACACGACCAGCTCCATGTCGTCCACCACGTCGCCCATGCTCCAGCCGATGAGGCAGCCGGCGGCGAAGCTGCGCGCCGAGTGCACCGATTCGGCCCGTGGAGGGAGCGCGAAGGTGGCACTGGACGTGCCGGCTCCAGGGGGCGTGAGGTCGCGCGCTGGGTTGGGCCACCAGCCGGCGGGAGGCCACCAATCGTTGGCCGACCACTGGGTTTGCCCACGTGTCAGGTCCGTGGAGTGCACGAGATCATCTTGGTGCAAACTCCTGTGCAGGTGCAAGAGCGAATGCACGTGCAGACAACCCGTGCAACCGCTACGGTTGGCCAAGGGAGTAAGACCGAAGGGGGCCCTCACGCGCGATCTTTGACAGACTGTGAACCAGTCCACAACCGGAGGAAAGCACGTGTCCATCGACCCGCCTGGTTCCGGCTCAACGGTTCGGCGCATCATGTTGGGCGCCAGCCTACGCAGGCTGCGTGAGGAACGCGGGCTAACCCGTGAGGTCGCGGGATTCCACATCCGCGCCTCGGAGTCCAAGATCAGCCGGATGGAGCTCGGACGGGTCGGGTTCAAGACGCGTGATGTCGAGGATCTGCTCACGCTCTACGGCGTCAACGACGACGCCGACCGCCGTGGGCTGCTCGAAATGGTCCGTGAGGCCAATACTCCCGGATGGTGGCACAAATACAGCGACCTGCTTCCCACATGGTTCTCGACGTACGTCGGGCTCGAAGAGGCGGCCTCGGTGATCCGCACCTACGAGGTGCAGTTCGTCCCTGGCCTCCTGCAGACCGCCGCGTACGCCCGGACGGTGGTCAGGCTCGGGTACCCCGATGTCGCGGATGAAGAGATCGAGCGTCGCGTGCATCTGCGCATGCAGCGACAGGAACGTCTCACCCGAGAGGACGGACCGAAACTCTGGGCTGTCATCGACGAGGCCGCGCTGAGGCGGCCCATCGGCGGCAAGGAGATCATGTATGAGCAGCTGCAGCACCTGATGGCGGTCGCGAGCCTGCCGGCCATCACATTGCAGGTGATGCCGTTCCAGTTCGGCATGCATGCGGCCGAGGGTGGAGCGTTCACCATCCTGCGTTTTCCAGAGTCCGACCTGTCGGACGTGGTCTACGTCGAGCAGCTGTGGGGTGCCCTGTACCTGGACAAGCGTGAGGACATCGATCCGTACCTCACCGCCATGGAACAGCTGTGCATCGAGAGCACAACTCCCGGGGGCACTGCCGAGATACTCGGCGACATACTTAGAGAGACCTAGATGAACCAGCCGTATAACGGAATGCCGGCCACGAGCCTAACCGGCGTCGCGTGGCGAAAGAGTGTTCACAGCAACTCGCAGGGTAACTGCGTCGAGCTTGCCAAACTCCCCGATGGGGGCGTCGCCGTCCGGAACTCGCGCTTCCCGGACGGTCCAGCCCTCATCTACACCCGAGACGAGATCCGAGCGCTCGTGCTCGGCGTCAAGGACGGCGAGTTCGACAATCTGGTCGCGTAACACCCTGTTCACATATCGCGAGTCCGGTTAACCGGAGAGCGCCGATCGCGTAACCGGGGTCGTTCATCGATCCGGCACACTGGTTCTGTCCACTTCCTGAGATTCTCGTGGGGGCCGTGATGCTGGACCAGATGACTCTCTATCCCGTAGCCGACGACGTGCTGTTCGCACCAGGGGGCCGCGTCGTGATCCGTACTTACGGCGTCGCGTCCGCGGCCTCCACCGAGGAGGACGGCGCCCGTCCCGTGTCCTACCGCACATGGGTGACGGGGGTCAGGGACCAGCCGAGATACTGGCGCTGGGGTCACTTCGAGGACGCCCGCCGCGGTCACCGCAGGGTCCTCGAATGGCTGACCGGCCGCGGCCCCCAGCCTCAGCCCCAGGCCATCGCCAGCTGATTCCCCTGTGGGTGATCGCCCCGTGCGGTCACGGCTTCTTGTACGGCTGCCGCGCCGAGGCTAGTCTTCGCACCAAGCGTTAGCTTGGTTAGGGGAGGTCTCGATGCGCCGTGGGATCTATCTGATCGAAGAGGTCGACTTCCGGCCGATGAACTCGCGCAAGCCGCTTGAGTACCTGACCTGGCTGACCAGGTACAAGACGGAAGACGAGCGGCTCGACCGCCCCGAGCTCACCAAGGGCCTGTCCATCCGGTCGCGCGAGATCGACCTCGTCGGCGCCTTCTACGCGGTGGGCATCACCGGACACCCCCAGTTCAAGGCCGTCACGCTGTGGGACTGCCACGGCGGCTGGGACGGCGGCTGGCGCCAGATGATGAACATCTACGACGGCGTCGACGACAGGCTCTTCCTGTCGGACATCGACGACCTGCGGTTCTCGGCCTTCTCGCGGCCTTTGGGCGCCGTGGGCGGCAGCCCGGCGGTGTCCGCCCTGCTCGCCGAGGGGTATGCCGCGCCGTTCTACCTGTTCGAGAGCGCCCAGGTGCGGCCGGGAGCGGCCCTCGACTACCTCGCGGCCGTGAAGGACGAGCGGGCCCCCGTCCTCGCCGACCACGGCCACCGGCTCGTCGGCCTGTACGAGGTGCTCTTCTGCGACACCGAGGTCGTCACGATCTGGGGCATGTCCCTGGACGACCACCTGGCCACCCAGCGGGCCAGGGACGCCGCGCTCGGTCTCGACGACGAGGCCGAGGCCGACCCGCGCCTGCTCGACTGGGGAAAGCGTGCGAGGGACTTCCTCGACGGCCCCTGGCGCGAAACCCTCCTGGCCCCGTTCCCCGGCTCCCGGCTGGCCCCGTGATCGCCTGATCGCCGTCAGAGGGTGGGGCCCGATACGGGGGCGTTCCAGTGGGTGATGGCGTGTTCCTCGCGTTCGAAGCCGAGGACGGAGATCGTGCCGGTGTCGAGCTTGAAGAAGCGGCCGTCCTGCGGGGGAAGGCCGAGCCAGCGGGCGGTGAGCACCCGCAGGAAGTGCCCGTGCGAGACCAGGACGACGGTGCCCTCGGCCTGGAGGACCCGCGCGATCACCTTGTCGGCCCGTTCGGCGACCTGCTCGATGGTCTCGCCCGGATGCTCGGCGTCACCGGGGATCACGCCGTCGCGCCACAGGTACCAGCCGGGGCGTCGCTTTCGGATATCGGGGGTCGTGATGCCCTCGTAACCTCCGTAGTCCCACTCCCAGAGGTTCGCGTCGAGCTCGTACTCGGTGAGCCCGGCGAGCTCGGCCGTACGCCGGGCTCGGAGCGCGGGGCTCACGAGGACGAGCGAAAAACGCTTGCCCTTCAGCGCGGGCGCGAGCGCGCGGGCCTGCTCCTCACCCTTGGGTGTGAGCGGGAGGTCCGTACGCCCGGTGTGCCGGCCGTCACGGCTCCACTCTGTCTCTCCGTGACGCAGAAGAATGAGCTCGTCCATATCGGACCATCATCTACCGTCCGGCGAGCTCCTCGACGATCGGGGTGAAGGCGTCCAGGTCAGGCTCGTTGTGCAGGACGAAGTACGAGAGGTCGTGCTCGTCGCGCCAGCGGCGGAGCTTGGCCACGATCTCGTCGTGCGAGCCGAGCAGCACCTGGGGGGTCTCGTCCTGACGGCTGGAGTCGGCGGCGCTCCACGCGGCCTCGGACTTGCGGACGCCGATCTGCAGGACGCTGGTGCCGAGCTCGATCGCGTCGTACCGCTCGCCTGCGGCCGTACGGACGATGTCGATCTTCTTGAGGAACGCCTCCAGGCCGGCGTCGGCGCGGTCCGGCCCGGAGCCGTCGGCGCGCACCCGCATGGTCAGGTTGATCACGTCCGCCTCACGCGCCGCGAGCTTCAGCACGCGCGGCCCGCCGCCGCCGAGCAGCAGCTTCGGGTGAGGCCGCTGCACGGGCTTGGGCTGCTGGTCGAGGCCGGTGATCCGGTAGTGCTCGCCCTCGAAGCCGAACGCCCCGTCGGCCCAGAGCCCCTTGAGCACGGCGATGCCCTCGGCGAGCCGGTCTATCCGCACGCCGGGCGGGTCGAGGGTGAGGCCTGCGGAGGTGTAGTCGGCCGCCATCCAACCGGTGCCGAGGCCGACCTCCAGGCGGCCTTCGGAGAGCACGTCGATGGTCGCGGTCTCCTTGGCGAGCAGCACGGGGTGGCGGAAGTCGTTGGCGAACACCAGCGTGCCGACGCGGAGGCGGGTGGTCGCGCAGGCGGCGGCGGTCATCGCGGCGACGGGGGCGAACCTCGGGCCCACCAGATGGTCGGGGACGAGCAGCACGTCGAAACCGGAGTCCTCCAGGCGCCGGGCCTTGTCCGCCCAGGACTTGGCGGTGTCGGCCTCGCGGATGACGGCGGCGAACCGGAACGGCCTCTTCACTGCGGTCTCCTCCCGCGTGGCTTTCTGGTGCTACAAGCAAGCGCTTGCTACAGACTAGGCCCCGGTCCCGCCTCGCGGAAGCCCCGTGGTCGAGGTCGCCGAGGCCGCGCAGGTGGCCAAGGTGACGCTCTTCAAGTACTTCCCGGCGAAGGAGGCCCTGGACCTCGGCCCAGCGGCCGACGACCTCGGCCTCACCTCAGCGGATCTTGTCCGTTTCTGGAGACAGCATGTCCCCGGAACAGGGCACTCACTCCTTCATGCGGTTGCGGGAAGTGGACTCACCAAGGACACGCAGCCCTTTCCTGACCTGCGAGGAGACGACTGACATGAGCGAGACGATCGCGGGTGTCACCATTCCGGACTCGGCGCTCGCCGACGAGGCGACCCAGCTCGTCCGGGACGCGGCACCCCCTCTGCTGTACGACCACTCGCGCCGCGTCTACCTCTTCGGAACGCTGCAAGGACGCCGGCTCGGACTCGAAGCGGACCCGGAACTGCTCTACATCGGCGCCATGTTCCACGACCTCGGGCTGACCGAGACCTACCGCCGTACCGACCAGCGCTTCGAGATGGACGGCGCCGACGAGGCACGCCGCTTCCTTGCCTCGCACGGTTTCCCGGAGGAGGACATGCGCAAGGTGTGGGAGGCCATCGCGCTCCACACCACCCCGGAGGTGCCGTACCGGCTCGACCCGGAGATCGCGCTGGTGACGGCCGGAGTCGAGACCGATGTCCTCGGCATCGGCTACGACGAGCTCGACCCGGAGGACATCGCGGCGGTCACGGCCGCCCACCCGCGCCCCGACTTCAAGCGCCGGATCCTCGCCGCCTTCACCGACGGCTTCAAGGACCGCCCCGACACCACCTTCGGCACGGTCAACGCCGACGTTCTCGAACACTTCGTCCCCGGCTACAAACACATCGACTTCGTAGACGTAATCCAAACCTCCCCCTGGCCCGATTAGCCCTCGGTCCCGATGCCCTCGGTCCCGATTAGCTCCCGGTCCGATTAGCCCTCGGTCCCGATTAGCCCTCGGTCCCGGATAGCCCTCGGTCCCGGATAGCCCTCGGTCCGATTAGCTCCCGGTCCCGGATAGCCCCTGGGTCTCCCCGGGCGCCGACCGTTAGGGATTACTTCCTTGCTGCTGCTTGGGTTCTTTCCGGCGCCGGGTCGGTGGGTCGTTCAGCGGTGGGGATCGGCGCTGTGGGCGGCGGGTGCCCCGGTGGTCTCGGTGAGCTGGATGCCTGGCTGTGGTTCGTCGAGCGGACATGGGCACTTCTTGCGGAACCAGACCGTCTTGCCGGTGCCGTCCCGGTCGGGAAGGATGCCCCACTCGTCGCTGAGGGCCTCGACGATGGTCAGGCCGCGGCCGTGCTCGGCGTCGTCGTCCTCGGGGCCGTGCTCCGGCCGTCCCGCCCCACGGTCGGTAACCTCGGCCGACAGCATCTCTCCCGTCACCCGGAGTGTCAGCTGGATCGGCGGCAGCCCGTATAGGACGGCATTGCTCAGCACCTCGGTCGTGGCCAGCACGATGTCGTCGGCTAGATCACTCGATTCGGCGAGCTGCCACTTGACGAGGGTCTGCCGGACCATGCTCCGGATGTCTCGGAGGATCATGGGGTCCCTGGGGATGTCCCAGCGTACGGCGCGATAACCGTCCGGGGTGCCGATCATTCTCTTCCTTGCCTGCGCCATATATGACCCGGAAGACCCTACTCTGTCCGGGTTTGGCCTGTTCGTAGGGGTGGGTTGCGGGCCTGATTTGTCGTCAAACAGCAACGAAGTGCGCTTCACCGGCGAGATCCGGTAGCTCGGCCTCGCGCATCAACTCCCGCAGCTCGGCCAGCAGGGGAGCGTCCACGATCAGCGGCACACGGGCCTGCCGATGTGCGATGGCGTAGTACCTGCGGCTCCACACCCCATAGAAGACCGTCCAGGCCGGCTCGCAAGTGTCGAGCAGCCTCGCGGCGGCCCGCGCCTCCGGATCCCAGTCCTGCCGCCGCACTATCTGTTCGCCGGTACGTCCCCCGGCATGCCGTCCTGTCGGCACGATCGCCTCCTTGGTCGCCAGGGCTCCTCAGGAGCTCCGGTCGTGTCCGATCTGACCGCGGCCGGGATGACGGGGAACGCCTCCGGCTGACCGGTCGGCCGCGCACTCTCAGCATGCCTACCCAGGGTTATTCTCAATAGCGGAAAGTAGTGACGGTGTGACGACAGATCGCTGTCCGGATGAGGTCCGAATTCCCGTCGCCGTTGTCCGCGTAGGCGTGCCAGACTTCGCAATAACGTGGTTTCGCTGATTCCGGAGGGTCTCGTGGGGCGTGAGCGCGATCTCGATCCGAATATGAGCCCACGCGCTTTTTTCGGCAGCGAGTTGCGCCGCTGTCGTAAGAAGATTGGACTCTCGCAGCCGCAACTCAGTGAACGAACCACATACGGTCCGGACATGATCGGAAAAATCGAACGCGGCGAACGCCCCCCGTCGCCGGAGTTCGTGCAGCAGTGCGATCAGATTTTCGGCATAGACGGCCACTTCGACCGCCTCTACCAGTTCATGCTTCAAACATCGGGGCCGGCATGGTTCGCCCGCTGGCTGGAGGAGATCGAGCCCCGTGCGACTGTTCTTCGCACGTGGGATCCACTCCTGATACCCGGACTGCTCCAGACGGAGGCGTACGCGCGATACGTCTTCGCAGGGGCGCCCGGTATCACTCCAGAAGAAGTTGAAGAGCGACTTGCGAGCCGGATGCGACGCAAGGCGATCCTTGATAGGCAAATCCCACCTATGGTGTGGGCGCTCGTCGACGAGTACGTACTGCGGCGTCCGGTCGGTGACGCGGTGACCATGCGCGAACAACTTGATTACCTCGTGGAGATGGCGCAACACCCCAAGGTCACCATTCAGGTCGTCGCTGCCGAATGTATGACGGGCATGATGAGTGCCTTCATGATTGCCCAGCTTCCGGGGGGAGAGCCGGACGTCATAAACGTCGAGTCATCAGTGGAGGGCAACGTCACGACGGATCACGAGGCGGTGGCCCATATTTGGTTGCGTTATGACACCATACGGGCATCGGCATACCCCGAACACCTCTCGAACAAGATGATCAAGGAGGCGATAGGGCAATGGACGTGAAGAGCATTGACCTGAGTGGCGCACAGTGGCGGAAGTCGTCTCGCTCGGGAGACAGCGGTGGCCAGTGTGTCGAAGTGGCGGCCAACCTGCCCGGAGTCGTCGCCGTTCGTGACAGTAAGAACCCCGCCGGGCCGGCTCTGATCTTTCCTCCGCAGGAGTGGACGCGTTTCCTCGCGAAGGTCGTAGCCGACGCATCTGACCGCTAGTACCGGAGATCGCCTGGCGGTCGGCGACCGTCTGCCGCCGGCCCACGAGGGGGGTGGGCGGAAAACAATTGGGCTGACCAGGCAACCAGCAGAATGCAACCTTGACATCCTCCCCCTCGTAAACGAGGGGGATTCCCCACGGTCACCGTGGGGGTTCCTGCTTCGTCGCCAGTTGCCCGCCGGGAGGACTCCCCTTGAGGTCTTACACCGGCTCCACAGGCGTTTCATC
>NZ_JBFBIK010000137.1:0-18570 GCF_040685555.1 Sphaerisporangium sp. NPDC088356 | reverse complement strand
TAGGTTGCGCTTGAGGAAGTTCCCGGCGCCGATGCGGTCGTCGATGAAACTCGCGGGTCCCGCGATGGCCTTGGGAGGGCCGTCGAGGCTCATGCCTGCCCCCTAGCTTCGGCTTCGGCGTCCCCGCGCTCCCAGAAGCTGGGACCGACCGGAACGTTGAAGTCGCTCTGTGCGATGAGGTACCCCTCGCCGTCGACACCGATCGGCAGCTGGGGCAGGGGACGCGCGGCGGGGCCGAAGATGACCTTCGCTCCGTCGGCCGCGTCGAATGTGGACTGGTGACAGGGGCAGAGGATGTGGTGCGTCGTCTGCTCGTAAAGCGCCGCCGGACAGCCCACGTGCGTGCAGATCTTGGAGTAGGCGACGATGCCGTCGTGGGTCCAATTGAGCTTTGTGCCCGATTTGATCTCTTCTGGCCGGAACTTGATGAGGATCAAGGTCGCCTTGGCCAGGGCGTTGAGGTCGTCCTCGTACCCCTCGGGCACCACCGACAGGATGCCGCCGGGGGAGTTGAAGTCCGCCGCGCGGATCGGCTCGGTGGTTCCCTCGACGATCAGGCGGCGGCCCTTCTTCCAGACCGTGTGCCGCAGCGAGGTGCCGGGCAGCGGGCCGAGGTCCTTCAGCAGCACCAGCGGCAGCAGGCCCAGCGGGGCGGAGGCCAGCAGGAGCGTGCGGCGCAGCAGCTTGTGCCGCACGATGCCGCTCTCCTCGGCGCCCTGCAGGAAGGTCTTCCCGATCTCCCCGCGCACCTCGGGCGGAGAGGACATCGTGTGGCGCTCCTGCACCAGGCTGTACTTCGGCATGATCTGCCGGACCCACACCACGATGCCGGCCGCCAGCGACAGCAGGGCGATCGTCAGCGTGCCGCCGAGGGCGAAGTTGGAGGTCTGGGTCCTCTCGATCGTGCCGACCTGGAAGACCACGTACGAGACCACGAACGCCACGCCGGCCAGGAAGGCGACCAGGAACAGCAGGGCGGCGATGCGCTCGCCCCTGCGCGCGGTCGCCGGGTCGGGGAACTTCACCCCTTCGTACACGATCGGCTCGTCGCCCTTGGAGGGCGCGCCGAGCATGGAGTCCTCACCCCTCGGAGGGGGGGTGCCGATGACGCGCCTCGGGACGCGTTCCTCGGGCTGCTCGATGTCGTTCGGATTCTCAGTCATGGTTGGCCTGACGCTTCTTCGCGGTGATCCAGATGGCGGCGAGGGCGAGGAGGCTGAGGCCCACGACCCAGGCCACGAGGCCCTCGGTGACGGGGCCGATCCGGCCGAGGCCGCTGCCGCCCGGGTCGGGCTGGTTACGGGCGCCGATGATGTACGCGATCATGTCGCGCTTCTGCTCGGGGGTGATCGTGCTGTCGTTGAAGACCGGCATGGCCTGCGGGCCCGTGGCCATCGCCTCGTAGATCTGGGTGGGCGTGGCGGAGTTCAGCGGAGGCGCGTACTTGCCGTAGGTCAGACCGCCACCCGAGCCGACGAAGTTGTGGCACTGGATGCAGTTGGCCCGGAACAGCTCGCCTCCCTTGGCGGGGTCACCCTTGGCGGGGTCCACCGATTCCAGGGAGGGCTTGGTCGGGCCGCCGCCGAGCGACTGCACGTAGGCGGCGAGCTGCCGGACGGTGTCCGGGTTGACCCACTCCGGGGGACGCTTGCGCGGAGCCTGCGGGCCGGGGTTCGCGAACGGCATGCGGCCGCTGGACACCTGGAAGTCCACGGCCGCGGCGCCGACGCCGATGAGGCTCGGGCCCGAGGCACCGCCGGGCGCGTAGGAGCCCTCGCCGTTCAGGCCGTGGCAGCTCGCGCAGTGCGCCGCGAAGAGCTCCTTGCCCGCAGCCACGTCGTCCGCCTTGCCGGAGGCGATCGCCGCGTCGGCCCGGTCGCCTCCGGGCGCCAGCAGGGCGTACACCCCTCCGAGGAGGCTCAGGGCCAGAAGGAGGACGGCATATCGCGCGAGTGGATGCCGCCTCCGTGCGGTGATCGAGTTCACCGATATCCTCGTTCCGATCATTTGATGATGTAGATGGTCGCGAAGAGGCCGATCCAGACGACGTCGACGAAGTGCCAGTAGTAGGACACGACGATCGCGCTGGTGGCCTGCTCATGGGTGAAGCGCTTCGCGGCGTACGTGCGTCCCAGCATGAACAGGAACGCGATCAGCCCACCGGTCACGTGCAGGCCGTGGAAGCCCGTGGTCAGGTAGAAGACCGAACCATAGGCGTTGGAGGACAGGGTCAGGCCCTCGTTCACCAGGTTGTGGTACTCGTACAGCTGGCCGCCGACAAACCAGGCGCCCATGAGGAAGCTGATGACGTACCAGAACCGGAGCTTCTTGACCTGCCCCTTCTCAGCGGCCCACACGCCCAGCTGGCACGTCACACTCGACAGGACCAGGACGATCGTGTTGACCAGCGCGTAAGGGACGTCCAGGTGAGTCTCGGGCCAGGGCTTGCCCTGGCCGAGGCTGACCGACCGGATGGTGAAGTACATCGCGAACAGCGCCGCGAAGAACATGAGCTCAGAGGACAGCCAAACGATCGTCCCGACGCTGACCAAGTTGGGCCGGCGGGACGATGGTGCTGTCGTCGTCGTAATTGCGGATGCTGTCGCCACGCCCAGCATTATTGCGGCTCTCCTGGTCGGGTCGCCGCACGACCCCCCGGTTGCGGGCGCATCCGTCCCATAAACGAGACATAAGCCTTGAACTACGCCAAGTCTGACTGGTCTGGGATTCCGTCGGCGAGGACAGGTAGCATCCGTGGTGACCATACCTCGTCAATCGATAGTGAGCGCGACCGTGAGCATGAGGGTTCTCGTCTACAGCGACGACGCAAGCACCCGCGAGAAGGTGCGGCTGGCGATCGGGCGGCGTCCGGCCGCCGACGTGCCCCTCGTGGAGATCGTCGAGTGCGCGACGCAGCCTGCCGTCATCAAGCAGCTCGACTCCGGGGAGATCGACGTCGCCGTGCTCGACGGCGAGGCCGTTCCCGCCGGGGGCATGGGCATCAGTCGCCAGGCCAAGGACGAGGTGTACGACTGCCCGCCGATCTGCCTGATCATCGGGCGCCGCGACGACCGATGGCTCGCCGACTGGTCCCGCGCCGACGCGGTCGTGGCCCAGCCGCTCGACCCGATGGCGCTGGCGGAGGCCGTGGCGGGCCTCATGCGGCACCGCTCGGCCTCACGCATCTCCCGCTGATCCGGCTCCCGGCACCGGCGCCGGCCTTCCACCTCTGAGCGGCACCGGCCGGGCCTTCCGCTTCCGGCCCCGGCCGGCGCCGCCCCTGCCGGGCACTGAGCGGCACCGGCAAGGCCTCCTGTTTCCGGCCTTGGGCGGTGCCCGCCCAGGCCTCCCGCCTCTCCCACCGAGCGGCACCCCTCGGCCACCCGCATCTCTCACCGACCGGAGAACCCATGGACGCGCGCACCACGTGGCCCGCGCTGCTCACGGCGCTGCTCGCCCGCGAGAACCTCACCGCGGACGAGACCGCGTGGGCGATGAACGAGATCATGTCCGGGGCCGCGACGCCCTCCCAGATCGCCGCCTTCGTCATCGCCATCCGGGCCAAGGGCGAGACGGTCGCCGAGGTGACCGGGCTCGCGCGCACCATGCTCGACCGGGCAACTCCGCTCTCGATCGAGGGCCCGACGGTCGACATCGTGGGCACAGGCGGCGACCGGGCCCACACCGTCAACGTCTCCACGATGGCCGCCATCGTGGCCGCGGCGGCGGGCGCCCGGGTCGTCAAGCACGGCAACCGCGCGGCGTCCTCGTCGTGCGGCGCCGCCGACGTGCTCGAACACCTCGGCGTCGTCCTCGATCTGCCTCCGGAGCTCACGGCGCGCACGGCCGTCGAGGCGGGCATCGCGTTCTGCTTCGCGCCGGTCTACCACCCGGCGCTGCGGTTCGCGGGCCCGACACGCGGCGAGCTCGGCATCCCCACCTTCTTCAACTTCCTGGGCCCGCTGACCAACCCGGCCCGCCCGTCCGCGCAGGCGATCGGCGTCTACGACTCGCGCATGCTGCCGGTCATCGCCGGCGTCTTCGCCGAGCGGGGGGTGTCCGCGCTGGTGTTCCGGGGCGACGACGGGCTCGACGAGCTGTCCACGGCGACCACCTCGACGGTCTGGGTGGTCAGAGAAGGCACGGCCGTCCAGATCGCCTTCGACCCGCTCGACGTCGGGGTTCCGCGCTCGGAGCCCGACGCGCTGCGCGGCGGCGACGTCGAGTTCAACGCGCGTGCCGTGCACGACCTGGTGGGCGGCAAGACCGGCCCCATCCGCGACGCCGTCCTCCTCAACGCCGCCGCCGCCCTGGTCAGCCTGGAGCCCGCCACCACCGCCGCCGAGTCCGGGTCGGGCGCTTCGGGCGAGGCTCTCGTGGCGGCCATGAGGTCGGCGTACGAGCGCGCGTCGGAGGCCGTCGACTCCGGCCGCGCCGCCGAGACCCTCACCCGCTGGGTGCAGATCAGCCGCTCCCACAAGAAACCCTGACCGCTGGGGGCCGATCAGCCACTCCCACGAGAAACGGTCACGAACAGAGGTCCGGCGGGCCCCGAACCAAGTGGCCCGGGGCTGCGGTGCGGGGCGTGCGGTGCGGTGCCTGCGGTGCGGGGCGCCCGGTGGGCGCATGCGGTCGGCGCAACCTGACATGCGCGTGCTCCGGGCGCGTCCCCTCACGGGATGACGTGAGATCCTCCCACGTGCTGATGCCCAGATTTCGTGGCGTTTCTAGGCTGCCGTCATGCCTTACCTCGACCTTCACGCCACCGTCGCCGCCCTGGCGGCCAACCAGGCCGAGTCGTGGGGCATGCCCGGCCTCATGGGCAGGGTCGCGCTCGCCGGCCCGCTGGGCGGCGTCGTGGCCTTCGGCAGGCGCCTGATCCTCAACAAGCGTGGCCGCGAGTACCGGCTGCGCGCCGAGCTGTCCGCGTACCGGGCCGCCATGGCCGCACAGAACGAGGCGTTCGTCCTGGCCACGACGATCGCGGAACGGATCAAGATCGCTCGTGAGCTGCACGACGTCGTGGCCCACCGGGTCAGCGTCATGACGCTCGGCGTGGGCGCCGGGCGCATGATCATGGAGAAGAACCCCGTACGGGCGCGCGAGACGCTGCACGCGGCGGAGGAGACCGGCCGCCAGACGCTGACCGAGCTCCAGCGGATGCTGGTGCTGCTTCAGGCGGCCACCGGCACGGTCAGGAGCATGGACCCCCAGCCCGGCCTGGCCGACCTGCCCGAACTGGTGGCGCGGACGCGGGAGTCCGGGCTGGGCGTCGAGCTCGTCGAGGACGGCCGGCCCGTCTCGGTCGGGGAGGCGCTGGAGGTCTCGGCCTACCGGATCGTCCAGGAGGCGCTGTCCAACACGCAACGGCACGCCTCGGCCCGCTCGGCGCACGTCGCCCTGCGGTGGCGGCCAGGCCTGCTGGACGTGCTCGTACGCGACGACGGGCACGCGCGCGGGGCGGTCGTCCTCGGTCCCGGACTGATCGGCATCCGCGAGCGGACGGCCCTGTTCGGCGGATCGTTCTCGGCCGGAGCGCTTCCCGGCGGCGGCTTCGAAGTCCGCGCCCGCCTCCTGGCCACCACCACCCGCCCGCGGACGACCACCCGAACCAGCGCCTGACACGTCGACGCATGAACAAGCCCTCCCCGCATCGCCGTGAACGGCGGGGGGAGGCTCGGGTGGTCTGGGGCGAACCGGGAAGGGGTCAGTCGGCTTCGGTGAAGCCGATGGAGAAGGCGGCGTCCAGGTCGTGCTTGGAGTAGGTGCGGAAGGCCAGGTGGGTCTCGGTCGCGAGCACGCCGGGAACCTTGTTGATGCGCCCGGGGATCACCTCGGCGACCTCGTCGTAGGCGGCGACCCTGACCATGGCGACCAGGTCGTAGTCTCCGGTGATCGAATAGACCTCGCTGACCCCGTCGAGCTCGGCGAGCGTCTGGGCGACCTCGGGTATCCGGTCGACCTCCGCCTTGATGTGCACGATCGCGGTGATCATTCGAGCTCTCTCCTTTGAGTACGGCTTGCCTGACTCTAGCGCCGCCGGCCCGCCCCGGCCCCACCGGCTCGAACGACCCGTGCGGGGGTCAGCGGAGTGGGCGGCCTTCGCGGGGTTGGTGGGGCTGGAGGCCCTTGTAGGCGAGGTCGATGCGTTCCTTGAGGCGGCCGGCGCCGCGGGCGGGGAGGCTCCAGGTGCCGTCGACCCGGACCAGGCGCACGCCGGGGGAGTCGAGCCAGCGCAGGATGCACTCGGTCTCCTCGGCGCCCGCGGCGGGAAGGGGACCCGGGCCGGGAGAGACGGTCTCGGCGGTCGCCACCAGGGCGTCGACATACGGCGTCGGGTGGGCGCCCCTCGGCATCACGCCGGCGGCGGCGAGCCGGCCGTGGCGCACGACGTGGATGTCCCACCCGCCGTCGAAGGCGGGGCTCGCCGCGATCAGCTGCGGGATGCCGGTGAGCGACCGCAGCCGCTGCATGCGCGCGGCCGTGCGCACGTAGACGGCGAGCCGGTCGCGGTCGAGGGCGGCCTCCTCGTAGCGCTGCTCGGCGGCCAGCCGCTCCATGCGGGTCTCCAGGGCCGAGAACACCGGGCCGGGGTCGTGCTCCATGGCGGCCCGGGCGTCGTCGACGTGGCGCCGGTAGTCCTCGACGCTCTGCCGGCCCTCGCACGGCGCCCCGCACCGGCCCATCTCGGCCAGGGCGCAGGCGGCCCGCCGGGTGCGCGGGGTGATGCGCTCGGTGCACTGCCGGAGCGGCACCGCCTCGTGCAGCGCCGACCTGGCCTCCTCGGCGCCGCGAGCGGAGGAGAACGGGCCGAGGTAGGTCGCCTGGTCGGCCTTGACCTCGCGCACGATCGACAGCCGGGGGAATGGCTCGTCGGTGAGCTTGAGCCAGACGACCTTCTCGGGGAAGCGCGATCGGCGGTTGTAGCGTGGCTTGGTGGCGCCGATCAGCCGCAGCTCCCTTACCTCGGCCTCAAGGCCGGTGGCGCACACGATCGGCCGGACCCGCTCGGCTATGCCGATCATCTCGCGGATGCGCGGACGGGTCTCGCTCGCGGTGAAGTAGGACTTCACCCGCTGCCGAAGGTCGCCGCTCTTGCCGACGTACAGCGCCTCGCCGCGCTCGTCCTCGAAGACGTAGACCCCGGGGGTGCTGGGGATGCTCGCCGCGAGGTGCCGTTTGCGCTTCTGCTCGGGCGTGGGGGCCCGCACGAAGCCCTTGAGCTCCTCCAGGGTCTGCACGCCGTATGCCCCGACCCGCTCGATCAGCACGTGGAGCACGTCGACGGTCGCCTTGGCGTCGGCCAGGGCCCGGTGGCACGGCTCGGTGGTGCTCCTGAAGATCCTCGCCAGGGTCGAGAGCTTGCAGTTGGGCACCTCGTCGCGGGTGAGGACGCGCCGGGCGAGGTCGGCGGTGTCCACGACGGGGTTGGCGGGCGGGGGATAGCCGTGTTTCTGGCAGTTGGCCTTGATGAAGCCGACGTCGAACGGGGCGTTGTGCGCGACCAGCGTGGCCCCGCGGACGAACTCGAGGAAGGCGGGCAGGACCTGCTCGACGCGCGGCGCCGCCATCACCATGACGTCGGTGATGCCGGTCAGGACCGTGATGAACGGCGGGATGGGACGCCCGGGGTCGACCAGGGTGGCGAACTCGCCGAGAACCTCGCCGCCGCGCACCTTGACCGCGCCGATCTCGGTGATGGCGTGCTCCGCAGACGACCCGCCCGTTGTCTCCAGGTCGAAGACGACGAAGGTCACCTGGTCGAGCGGCGTGCCCAGCTCGTCAAGCGTTCCTTGAACCCCGATCTCCACGACCATGACCATACGAGCACGGTCCGACAGTTCCGCACCGCGGTCCTCGATCCGATCGCAACCCCTGGCGTTCGTGGTCGTTATACGGCTGATGTTCGGATGCGTCTGGCACCTAAGGCGATCCGATGGATGAACCGTTCAATCGCGGCTGCCGTTCGGGCGACCGGACCGCCCATGTGCGGCGCTGCTCAAGCCACTACTCACGGGGAGGCGCGTATGCGCAGGTCATCGGCATCGATCACTTCTCTCGCCCTGACGGCGGGATCAATTCTCTGGGCGGCCACTCCGGCCCAGGCCGCGTCCACCCAGGCCGCGTCCACGCAGGTCGTGTCCGTCCAGGCCGCCCCCACCGGCGCCCCGAAGGCGAAGGCGTACGTCTGGTATCCCACCGGGATCAGGCGCGGTGGCGTGGCGACGTTCCGCTACAAGGCCACCCATCTCCGGCGGCTCGTATCCGACGGGCTGGTGCTCGCCGCGTTCCTGCCGAAGAACACGGTGTCCAAGGTGCGCTTCACCTCCAAACCGTCGCATGCGAAGTGCGGCTACTCGGCCTCTCGCGCGTACTGCGTGGTCCCGCTCCGAGGCGCGGACACCATCTCCATGACCATGCAGGTGTGGATCAAGTACAAGTACGCGGGCAACTACTACGTCGGTCACTACGCGAGGGCTGTCGCCCTGGAGTCGGGCCTGAGCACGCGTGACTACGTCGACGAGGTCGCCCGCGGTGACCTCATCCACAAGTCCAAGACGATCATCTCCCGGCGCTGACGTGCCGTGCCGCGCCGCGATCCGGGCTCAGTGCGGGTAGGTCCGCGCTCAGTCCCAGTAGTGGCCGTCGAGCATGCTCTCGATCGCGGCGCGGTGCATCACCAGGTCGTTCGGGTCCTCCGGCATCGCCAGCTCGCCGAAGTGGATCCGCCGGTGCCAGACGCGGGCCATGATGATCCCGTGCCGCAGGGCGGCGTACATCTCGTAGAACTCCATGTCCCTTGGCGCGTACCCCGACAGGGAGCGATACTGCGCGCAGACGTCCTCGCGGGTCATGAAGGCGGGGAGTCCGGGAAGCCCCATGATCTCGGTGACGTCCTGGAAGAACCGGTGAAGGAAGATCATCCAGGCGATGTCGATCTCCCGGGGCCCGACTGCCGCCATCTCCCAGTCGAGCACCGCGACGGGCGTGAAGTCGCGGTACATCACGTTGCCGATGCGCGCGTCGCCCCAGCTGATCACATCCGGTCCCGGGGACGCCGGCCAGTGGTCGTCGAGCCACGCGAACGCGTCCTCAAGGATCGGGATCCGCAGCGACCCGTGGGCCCATTCGTAGTACGTCCTCTGCTCGTTGACGTGCCGCCGCAGCGCCGAGTCGCCCGGATGCCCCGATTGCAGGAATGCCAGCTCCTCCGGCCGTACGGCCGCGTCGTGCAGCCGGGCGAGGATCCGCACGGTCTGCCGCTGCAGGCGTTCCAGGTCGGCGGGGGAGGCGTCGACCAGCCAGCCTTCGAAGGTGTACGGCACGAGGTCGGGCGGGACGTCGCCCCGCTCCTGTTCCATCACGAAGAACGGCGAGCCGAGCGCGGCGGGGTCCGGCTCGAACCACAGGGCGCGGGGCGCGGGGACGGCGGCCCGCTCGCGTGCGAGCCGCATGACCTCGAACTGCTTCCCGAGGTCGTACTCGGGGAAGACCGGCACCGCCTCGGCGGCCGGGGCCATCCTCGCGACGCACTCGACCTTCCGCTCGCCCGAGCCGTCGGCCTAGGACGCGGTGAAGAACAGCGTCTCGCTGGAGAGCCCGTTGCCGGAGGGGCGCGACAGCTCGGACACCGACACCCCGGAGGCTCCCGTGAGCCGGCCCGCCAGCCAGGCCCGCATACGCTCGCGGAGTTCGCCCAGGTCACGGGTGGACGTCCGCATTTCCCCGTTCTCGGCACGCTGGTCGTCCAGCCTCGGCATCGTCGTCTCCCTCATCCGTGGTGGCACAGTCGTATATCGCTACCAAGCGCTTGTCCATATGCCGTTCGCCTGCCGTTGACCGGCGCGCAAGGGGGCGTGGCGATGGATTCAGGGGCGGCGGCCGGTGAGGAACCGGGCGCGAAGCGCGCTGACCACGAACGCGCCAGCCGTACCCTTGTCGGATAGACGGATTTTGAATGGCCAGTCAGCTAGGGGAAGACGGATGAGCTCAGCCGGAGAAGGCCTGTCTCGCCCGCTGCCCGAGCAGGTCCGCTTACATGTCGTCGAACTCGCGGCGCAGGTGCTCGGGTCGATGCAGCCCGCCACGATCCCGCCTCCGCTGAAGGGCATCGCCAAGTTCGATCCGCGCAAGCGCGCCCGGCTGGGCAGCGCTCCCATCGCCGCGCAGCTGGAGACCGACAAGGAGTTCCGCGAGATCGTCGCAGAGGCGCTCCAGGAGGCGTGGCCCGAGCTGGTGGCCAGCCTGGAGGAGGGCAACGTCCCTCCCGCGGCCGAGCCGGTGCTCGTGGCCGCCGCCGCCTATCTCACGCGGCCTCCCGGCTGGCCCGCCCTCGTGGAGACCGCACGCGCCGACCTGGAGCAGGCCGCGGCGGCGGCCGAGGGCACCGCCCAGGAGCAGACCGTCCTGCGGCTGCGCGAGCAGCTGGCCGCGCAGAAGGCGGCCGCCAAGGAGGAGACCGACCGGCTGCGTGAGCAGCTGAGGATGTCCAAGGCGGAGATCGCCGACCTGCGGCGCAGGCTCCACGACGCCAGGGAGCGCGTCAGGGTCGCCGAGGAGCGCGCCGCCGGGCTGCAGGTCCGCGAGCAGGAGGCGAGGGCCGCCGTGACCTCGGCGACCAGCGCGACCGAGAGCGAGCTGCGCAAGCTTCGCGAGCGGCTCACCGACGCCGAGCGCCAGGTGGAGGCCAGCAGGCGCGCCGCGCGCGAGGGGCGCAGCATCGAGGACGCCCGCATCCGCGTGCTCCTCGACAGCCTCCAGGACGCGGCGGCCGGGCTGCGCAGCGAGCTGGCCCTGCCCGTCGCGATCAGCAAACCGGCCGACTCAGTGACCGCGGTGAGCCCCGGCCGCCCGTCCGTCCGCGCCGTGCCCGCACGCGCGCTGGCGGACGACGACCCGGCGCTGCTCGACCAGCTCCTGGCCATTCCGCACCTGCATCTGGTCGTCGACGGCTACAACGTCACCAAGACCGGTTATCCGTCGCTGACCCTGCTTGACCAGCGCTCGCGGTTGCTCACGGGGCTCGGCGGCCTCGCCGTGCAGACCAGGGTCGAGGTCACGTGCGCGTTCGACGGCGCGGAGCTGAACGGCCCGGTCCAGGTGTCCGCGCCGCGCGGCGTTCGCGTGCTGTTCAGCGCCCCTGGCGAGATCGCCGACGACCTCATCCGGCAGCTCGTCCGCGCGGAGCCCCCGGGCCGTGCGGTGGCCGTCGTGTCGTCCGACCGCGAGGTGGCCGACTCGGTGCGCCGCATGGGCGCCCGGCCCGTGCCTGCCACCTTGCTGCTCCGCCGCCTCAGCCGCGCCTGAACCGGCCGATTCGTCGTCTCCGGGCCCGTCTGGGCCCGAGGTCTGGGGTGCCCCCTGAACTCCCGCGCGTCCGCTAAACCGGGGTTGTCTTATTGAAACCAATTCCCGATGAAAAGGTGCAGTTAGCGGTACGACTTCTGTAGGATCACGCCCCAGGTTGTCTCACTTGTCTCACATGAGGGGGCTGGCGTCCCAGTGGCCGTGCGTGGCATCCGGAGAGTCCGGCGGGTACCGGTGGCCGCCGGTCTCATCGCCGTCGTCTTGCTGACGCAGGCAGGCGGGGCGGAGGCGAAGCCCAAGCCCACGGTCGCCCAGACCAAGGCGAGGCTCGCCAAGCTGAACGACCAGGCCGACAAGGTGGTGGACCGCTACAACCTGGCCGGCGAGAACTGGAAGAAGGCCCGCAAGGAGTACAACGACCTCAACGGGCAGCTGAAGAAGCAGCTCGACACCATCGAGGGGCTCCGCGCCGGTCTGGTGTCGGTCGCGGTCAGCACCTACCAGTCGGGCGACATGCTGTCCTGGCCGAGCCTCATGACCCAGAACGACCCCGAGTCGCTGCTGAGCGGGCTCGCCTCGGTCGACCAGATGTCCGCGGGCCAGTCGCGCACCCTGACGGAGTTCGAGAACGCCACCCGCTCGATCAAGGGCCACCGCGACAAGGCCAAGGGCGCGTACGACAAGGCGATCAAGCTCCTCGACGACCTGCGCAAGCAGAAGAAGGACGTCGAGAAGCTGGTCGGCGAGCAGGAGCGCCTGCTCCGCAGCCTCAACGCCTACAACGCGGGCAACCCCAACAGTGCCGGCATCAAGTACACCGGCTCGGCCTCCGGCAACGCGCGCACGGCGCTCCAGTTCGCCTTCGCGCAGGTGGGCAAGCCCTACAGGTACGGCGGGACCGGTCCAGGCTCCTACGACTGCTCGGGCCTCACTCAGGCGGCCTGGCGTGCGGCCGGTGTCAGCCTTCCGCGCACCGCCGCCGAGCAGTACTCCTGGGGCGCCTCCCGCCGGGTCTCCCTGAACGCCCTGCAGCCGGGCGACCTGCTGTTCGCCTCCGGTCTCGGCCACGTCGGCATGTACGCGGGCGGCGGCAAGATGGTCCACGCCCCCCGCACGGGGGACGTCGTGAAGGTCGTCCCCCTCTCGTCCTACCGAGGGATCTTCGGCGCCATACGTCCCTGAGCGCCCTGCCCGGTGGCGGTGACGGGGTCGCCGAACTCGGTGGCCAGTGGGCCGAGGGCGTCCCACTGGCGGACGGCCCAGCCGACGGTGATCGGGGTCAGGCCGGGGATGGGCACGGGCAGGCGGTGCGGCTCACCCTGCCGTGACCGGGGACGGCGGCGCGGACGGCAGGTCCCTGTGCCGCCGGAGCGGCCCGGCGAGCAGGACCAGACCTGTCAGCGCGAGGGCGCCCGTGATGATCCACATTGACGGGCGGACGCCGATCGAGTCGCCGAGCACCCCGGCGATCAGGGCGCCCAGCGGGATCGTGCCGTAGTTGACGAACTGCATGCTGACCGAGACGCGGCCCATCAGCTCGCGGGGACAGTACATCTGGCGGAAGCTCGACTTGATGACGTTCCCCACGACCACGCCCGCGACGACGCCGAAGCCTCCCACGACCACGAAGGCCAGGCCGGCCCCCGGGCCGGCCAGCGGGCCGGCCAGCGGGATCAGCAGCCCGAACGGCGCACCGAACATCTCGCACGCCATGAGGGCGTGGGCGCTTCCCAGGCGCCGTCCCCGCCGGCTGGATGAAGATCGCTAACCCGAGGGGCTGGAGTGACGGATGTGACTCACGACAGGTCACGTTTCGGGATATGTGAGGGGAATCACATTTAGGTAACTCAGGCCCCTGATTTGCAGGCGTTATCCGTTAGTGATCACCTCTAATTGATCTACGAACTTGCCGCTGGCTTTGCCTGTATTTGAGGATCTGTGTAGTTTCTGGCCCGCGGCGAGCACGCCATGCCGTCGCGAGCAAAGCCGGTCGAACTGGCCGGCGCCGTAGAACAGATCCAATGGTCACCGCCGTCGAAGTAAGGCGCGATTCAGGACCGCAGGCAGCGGTGACCTGCCGAATCCGTGCGGCAAGGAGCACGGAACCGGGGAACCAATTGACCCTAAATGTGGGGTCAGGGGGTGAGTCGGCGCTATTGCGCCGTAGGGCGACTTCCAAGCCCGAATCCGTCAGCTAACCCGGTAGGCGTGAGTGGAAGAATCAAGGAGCGATCCTGTCCAGCACCACGCAAAACCCCTGCCTGTCTCGCTTCGCCCGCCTCTCCCTCGGCGGTGTCGTGCTCACCATGGCGGCCTCCACCGGGGCGGTCGCGATGCAGGCGACGGCGGCTGACGCCGCCACGGTGGCCAGCGCTCAGAGCTCCTCCAAGCTGAGCAAGGTCGCCAAACAGCGAATCAAGGCGCACACCGCCGTCTCCGTCGCCAAGAAGCAGCTCGGCGACCCGTACCGGTGGGGTGCGAGCGGCCCCGGCGCGTTCGACTGCTCGGGTCTGGTCATGTACGCCTGGCGCAAGGCCGGAGTGAAACTTCCTCGCATCGCGGCCAGCCAGTTCCGCAGTGTGAAGAAGAAGATCTCCTGGAAGAACCTCAAGCCCGGCGACCTGATGTTCTTCAGCGGTCTCGGCCATGTCGGCATGTACGTCGGGCACGGCAAGATGATCCACTCCCCGCACAGTGGTGCGAGGGTGCGCATCGACAAGCTGAACGGCTACCGCAAGGTCAGCTTCGTCGGAGCCGTCCGCCCCGGAGCGTGACCCGCGTGCCAGGGGACTTCCCAGGACTCCTTTCCCGAGAAGCCTCCCCGTCCGCACGCTGAGCACGCGAAGGTCGTGAGGGCCCCGTCCACCTCTCTCCCCTCGAGGCGGACGGGGCCTTCGCACGTCTCCGCCGGTTCCGCGCGGGCCTTGCCCGCCGGAGGCAGCAGGTAGATTGCCCGCATGCGCGTCGTCTGGCTCTGGGCCGCACTGGCGGGGCTGCTGGCCGCGCTGACGGGTCCTCCCGGCGCCGGCGGCCCGCTGTCCCTGGCGCACTCGGTGCTGCGCGAGCACCCGGAGATCTGGTCCGGGGCCGAGGTCGTCCAGGGCGAGCGTTCCGTCGTCATCGGCCGGGTGGGCAGTGCGGGCGGCCCGGGCCTCGCGGGGCTGTCGGACCTCGCCCGCAGGGCCGACCGTGCCGCGCTGACCGTCGCCGGGGTCGCGGGGCCGGTACGGCCGCTGATCCTGGTCCCCGCGACCACCGAGCAGGCGGCGCGGCTGGCCGCGCCCGCCGCGGTGAGCGGGCTCGCGGCGGTGGCCGGCACCGATCGCGTGATCATCGAACCACGCTCCTTCGCCCGCCTGACCGGCGCGGGCCGCGACGTCGTTTTGGCCCACGAGCTCACCCACGTCGCCACCGGGGCCGCGGCCGACGGGCGCACGCCCAAGTGGCTGATCGAGGGGTTCGCCGACTACGTGGGCTACCTCGGCACCGGGATCCCCGTGGCCTCGGCCGCGGCGGAGCTGGGCGCCGAGGTGCGCGCCGGGAGGGTCCCGGGGTCGCTCCCCGGCTCAGCCTCGTTCGCCGCCGGTTCCGCGCGGCTGGCGCAGGCGTACGAGGAGGCGTGGCTCGCCTGCCGGTATGTCGCGGGGCGCTTCGGCGAGCGTGCCCTCGTGACCCTCTACCGTGAGTCCATGCGAAGTGACCCGCGGACCGCGCTCGGCCGGGCTCTGGGGATGACCACGGAGGAGTTCACCGCCGCCTGGCGCGAGTACGTCCGAAGGGAGCTCGCGTGGCGGGGCTGACCGAGAAGGCCCGCGGCGGCGTGCGCGCGGGCGGGGGAGTGCGCGCCGCGGGCATCGCGCTCGTCCTGCTGGGCGTGGCCGTGGCCGCAGTGGTCGCGCTGACCACGCCGTGGCGGTCCCTGCCGGGCGCTGCTCCGGCCGTGACGCCCGACCCCGCGCGCGACTTCAGCTCCGGGCAGATCGCCCGCGCCGCCGCGTTCGACGCCGCCGTGAACGTCCCGGTGTACCTCTCCCTGGCGGTGACGCTGGTCGTCGCGGGCGTGCTGGTCCTCACGCCGTTCGGCGCGTGGGTCGTGGGCCGCCTCAGGGGGCCGTGGTGGCTGCGCGCCCTGCTCGGCGTCCTCGCGCTCTCGGCCGTGAGCCTGGCGATCAAGTGGCCGCTCGGCATGTGGTACGAGACCCGCCTGCGGGCTTTCGGCCTGTCCACGCAGCAGTGGCCCGCGTGGTCGGCCGACCGGCTCAAGAGCTTCGGCGTCCAGACCGTCGTGATCGCGATCATGGTGCTGGCCGTCGTCTGGCTGGCGCGCCGCTCGCCGCGGCGCTGGTGGATCCCGGCGGCGGCCGGTGCGTTCCTGCTCACCGTGGCGGCCTCGTTCGTCTACCCGGTCGTCGTCGAGCCGCTGTTCAACGACTTCACCCCGCTCCCGCAGGGGCGGCTGCGCAGCGACCTGATCGCCATGGCGAGCCGCGACGGCGTGCCCGTCGAGGACGTGCTGGTCGCCGACGCCTCGCGCAGGACCACCGCGCTCAACGCCTACGTCTCCGGCTTCGGGGCGACTCGGCGCATCGTCGTGTACGACACGCTGCTGCGGGCGCCGGCGGGTGAGGTCGAGCTGGTCGTCGCCCACGAGCTCGGCCACGCCAAGAACGGCGACGTCCTGTACGGCACGCTGGTCGGCGCGCTCGGCGCCGCCGCCGGAGCCTGCCTGCTGTTCCTCGTGGTCTCGCCGCCCTCGGTGAGGCGCCGCACCGGCGTCGCGTCGGTGGCCGACCCCCGGGCGGTCGGGCTACTGCTGGGCCTGATGAGCCTCACCACCGTGCTCTCCGGTCCCGCGGAGAACATCGTCAGCCGCCAGATCGAGGCCAGGGCCGACGTGCACGCGCTCGACCTGACGCGCGACCCGGCGACGTTCGCGGCGATGCAGAAGCGCCTGGCCGTGACCAACATCTCCGACCTGTCGCCCAACGCCTTCGAGTACGTCATGTACGCCTCGCACCCGACGAGCCCGCAGCGTCTCGCCCTCGCACGCTCCTGGGTCCGCCTGCACGGGCTGCCGGAGCCGTGACCCCGACCGGGCACGCGAAGGCGCTGGTCGTGACCAACGACTTCCCGCCGAGGCCCGGTGGGATCCAGGCGTTCGTGCACGCGCTCGCCGTACGCCGCCCGCCGGGCTCGGTGACCGTCTACGCGTCCCGGTGGGACGGCTGGGAGGAGTTCGACGCGCGCCAGCCGTACCGTGTCGTGCGGCACCCCACCTCGCTGATGCTGCCCGTGCCCGACGTCGCCAGGCGTGCCGCCGCGCTGGTCCGCGAGGAGGGGTGCGACACGGTCGTGTTCGGCGCGGCGGCGCCGCTCGGCATACTGGCGCCCGCGATGCGCGCCGCGGGAGCGCGGCGGGTGGTGATGCTGACCCACGGCCACGAGGCCGCCTGGGCCGGGGTGCCCCTGGTGCGGGGCCTGCTCGCCAGGATCGGCTCCCACGCCGACGCGATCACCTACCTCGGCGACTACACCCGCGAGAGGCTGGCGCGAGTGATGCCGCCCGCGAGGCTCGTACGGCTCGCGCCGGGCGTGGACACCGAGGTCTTCCGCCGGGGGGCGGGCGGCGCCGAGGTGCGGATGTCGCTGGGCATCGGCGACCGGCCTGTCGTGGTATGCGTCTCACGGCTGGTCCCGCGCAAGGGGCAGGACACGCTCGTACGTTGCTGGCCGGCGGTGCTCCGGGAGGTGCCGGACGCCGTGCTGCTGCTGGTCGGCGGCGGGCCGGCCCGCGCCGCCCTCGAACAGGCGATCAGCTCGGGCGGGCTGAACGACTCGGTCATCGTGACGGGGTCGGTGCCGTGGAACAGCCTGCCCGGCTACTACGACGCCGGCGACGTCTTCGCCATGCCCTGCCGCACGCGGCACGGAGGGCTCGACGTGGAGGGCCTCGGCATCGTGTACCTGGAGGCGTCGGCGACCGGCCTGCCGGTCGTCGCGGGAGCCTCGGGCGGCGCGCCCGACGCCGTCCGTGACGGGGAGACGGGCGTGGTGGTGGACGGCGAGGACCCGGCGGCGGTGGCGTCGGCCCTGATCGCCCTGCTGAAGGACCCGGCCCGCGCCCGCGAGATGGGCGAGCGGGGCCGGGCCTGGATCGAGCGGGAGTGGCGCTGGGACCTGGTGGCCGAGCGGTTCGCCGAGATGCTGGCGGGCGTCACCGGCGACGGCTCGGCCGAGGGCCTCGGGTGAACAGGCGATCCACCGCTGACGTTCCGGCGATACGACATCGCGTGGTTCGAGCCGAAATATTGGGATTTGACGCTTAGCCGTTCACCGGCCCGGCGCGGGCCTCACAGCTCCAGCCAGCGCTGCATGCGGTCGATGAGCTCCTCGGCGTCCACGGGCTTGGTGACGTAGTCGCTGGCGCCCGAGGAGAGGGTCTTCTCGCGGTCGCCGTGCATGGCCTTGGCGGTGACCGCGATGATCGGCAGGTTGGCGAAGCGCGGCATCTCGCGGATCGCGGCCGTCGCGGCGTACCCATCCATCTCGGGCATCATGATGTCCATCAGCACGAGGTCGACGTCGTCGTTGCGCATGAGCACCTCGATGCCCTTGCGGCCGTTCTCGGCGTAGAGCACCTGCATGCCGTGCAGCTCGAGGATGTTGGTCAGCGCGAAGACGTTGCGGACGTCGTCGTCGATGACCAGCACCTTGCGGCCGAGCAGGCCGCTGTCGACCTTCTCCACGGCACGCGCCACATCGTCGGGGCTCGCCTGGACGAGGGGCAGGACGTCGCCGGGCCCCTTCGCCGACAGGTGGAGCGTGATGCGCTCGCGCAGCTCGTCGAGGCTGGGGAGGCGCTCCAGCGGCTGGGTGCGCGAGCGCCCCTGCAAGAGGTTCTCCTGCGGGCGGGTGAGCTTGCGGGTGTGGTGGGCGAGCACCGGCAGCGAGCGCAGCGCGACGTCCTCGTCGAGCCTCCGCAGGAACTCCGCCGCCGCGTCGTGGGGCATGCCGAGGTCGAGCACGATGCAGTGGTAGCCGTCCCGGGACAGGGCGGCGAGCGCGCCGTCGGGGTTGCTGGCGGTGGTCACCCGCACGGGCCCGTGGGTCTCGGACAGATCGCTCACGACGCTCTGCGCCAGCAGGGACAGCAGTCCGTTGGGCCTTGACTCCACGACGAGCAGGCGGCGCCCGTCCTCGCCGGCGCCGGCGCCGGCGCCCGGGCCGGCCGAGGCGGGAGATCGGGAGAGGGTCGGGGAGGGG
>NZ_JBFBIK010000136.1:0-18645 GCF_040685555.1 Sphaerisporangium sp. NPDC088356 | reverse complement strand
GTACAAATCTGGACCTGCCACGGCGGCACCAACCAGCAATGGACCCGCAGCTGAGACTACGGATCCCCGCCGAGGCGACCTGCCTCGGCGGGGTTCCCGGTTCGCCGTGGAGATCCGGCCTGAACGCGGCGCGGTCGATCATAACAATTCAGCATACGTCATACATCGGACGTCCGACGTATCCTGGTCAGTGGGCAAGTACGATCACCGCGGAAGCAGCGGAAGCAGGGCGTTGAGGCGTCCGGAGGCGAAGCCGGACAGGTCGAGCGAGCAGAAGGTGAAGCCGGCGCCGCGGACGGCTGTGTCGATGCGATCGCGGAGTCCGGCCGCGCGGGGGATCTCGGCGCTCGGGACCTCGACGCGGGCGAGCGTGCCCTGGGCGTGGGCGCGGACTCGGCACACGGGGAACCCCAGGTCGCGCAGGGCGGTCTCGGCGGTCTCGATCTTGCGCAGGATCTCAGGGGTCACGGGGTCGCCGTAGCTCACCCGGGACGCCAGGCAGGGCGCGGCGGGCTTGTCCGCCGTGACCAGGCCCAGCTCACGGCTGAGGGCGCGGACGTCGGCCTTGGTCAGCCCCGCGTCGACCAACGGGGTGACGGCACCGCGCTCGGTCGCCGCGCGACTGCCGGGCCGGTGGTCGCCGAGGTCGTCGAGGTTGGTGCCGAGCGCCATGCGGGCGCCCATCGCGGCCGCCAGCGGGGTGAGCGCGTCGAACAGCGCCGACTTGCAGTGGTAGCAGCGGTCGCGGCCGTTGGCGGTGTACTCCGGCCGCTCGGCTTCGTCGGTGCAGACCTCCAGGTGCGCCAGGCCGTGGTGCCGGGCGAACGCGCGGGCGGCGGACCGCTCGGCGGCGGCCAGGCTGGGGGAGACCGCGGTGACGGCCAGTGCCCGCGTGCCGAGCTCGCGGGCGGCGGCGAAGGCGAGCAGCGCGGAGTCGGCCCCGCCAGAGTAGGCGACGACCAAAGCGGTCTCGGCGCGCAGCCGCTCGCTCAGGCGGCGCATGATGTCATCCATCTGCGATCCAATTCATCCGATCAATGTGACGTGGACAGTAGTGTCGTGTGCGGTAATGGGCGAGCTGATCGATGAACACCGTGGCGGGAGGCTTTACTGCGATCCGATGAATCTGTCAGGCTCGCCCAATTCGTACCATCCCTGAACCAAGCGGAAGAAGGCAGTTCGTGAAGCTGTTGCGAGTGGGCCCGGCGGGCGGAGAACGGCCCTGCGTGCTCGCACCCGACGGCCGCGTCCTCGACCTGTCGTCGATCACACCGGACATCGACGGCGAGTTCCTGGCCGAGGGCGGCGTCGAGCGGGTGCGCTCGGCCCTTTCTGAGGGCGGCCTGCCCGAGGTTGAGCCGTACGCGCGCGTGGGTGCTCCTGTGGCCAGGCCAGGGAAGATCGTTTGCATCGGCCTGAACTATTCCGACCACGCGGAGGAGACCGGGGCTGCGATCCCGGCGGAGCCGGTGGTGTTCATGAAGGCGTCCAACACGCTCGTGGGCCCCGACGACGAGGTCCTGGTGCCGCGCCACAGCGTGAAGACCGACTACGAGGTCGAGCTGGCCGTGATCGTCGGCCGCACGGCCCGTTATCTGTCTTCGCCCGAGGAGGCGGTGGACGTGGTGGCCGGATACGCGATCGCCAACGACGTCTCCGAGCGCGAGTTCCAGATCGAGCGCGGCGGGCAGTGGGACAAGGGCAAGTCGTGCGAGACGTTCAACCCGCTGGGCCCCTGGCTGGTCACGGCGGACGAGGTCGGCGATCCACAGGCTCTCGGCCTGCGGCTGTGGGTCAACGGGGAGCTCCGCCAGAACGGCGGCACCAAGAACCAGATCTTCGGGGTGCACCACGTGATCTGGTACCTCAGTCAGTTCATGGTGCTGGAGCCGGGAGACGTGATCAACACCGGCACCCCGGCGGGGGTGGCGATGGGCATGGGCCCGGAGGCGTATCTGCGCGCGGGCGACGTGGTCGAACTCGAGATCGACGGCCTGGGCCGCCAGCGTCAGCGGATGGGGCAGGCATGAGACCGGACCAAGCGCTTCCCGGGCGGGCGGACCTGCGCGGAAACGAGCCGGCGCGGGAGGGACGATGAGCGAGCGGGCGGCCCGGGGCGAGTTCGAAGGGCTGGTGGCCGTGGTCACCGGCGGCGCCTCGGGCATCGGCAAGGCGGTCGCGGAGGAGTTGTCGGCGCGGGGCGCGCAGGTCGCGGTCCTGGACCTCAAGGACACCGAGTTCGTCTGCGATGTCACCGACGATGTCGCCGTAAGGCGGGCGGTCACGGCCGTGGCCGGGCAGTACGGGCGGATCGACGTGCTGGTGAACAACGCCGGCATCGGCGCGCAGGGCACGGTCGCCGACAACGACGACGCCGAGTGGCTGCGGGTGTTCGACCTGAACGTGGTGGGCATCGCCCGCGTCACCAGGGCGGCCCTGCCGTACCTGCGCCGATCTCCGCACGCGGCGGTCGTCAACACCTGCTCGATCGCGGCCACGGCGGGCCTGCCGCAGCGGGCGCTGTACTCGGCGTCCAAGGGCGCGGTACTCGCCCTGACCCGGGCGATGGCGGCCGACCACATCCGCGAGGGCATCCGCGTCAACTGCGTCAACCCCGGCACCGTGGACACCCCCTGGATCGGCCGGCTGCTGGACTCCGCCCCCGACCCGCAGGCCGAGCGCGCCGCGCTGGCCGCCCGGCAGCCGCACGGCCGCCTGGTCAGCGCACAGGAGGTCGCCGCCGCGGTCGCCTACCTGGCAAGCCCCGCGTCCGGCTCCACCGTCGGAATCGAACTGGCCGTGGACGGCGGCATGGCCGGTCTGAGGCTACGGCCGACGGGGTCATGAAATCCGACCTCGGAGCATACGGGCTCGGCACCGCACCGCTCGCCGGGCTGTTCGCCCCGGTGGAGCAGGCGCAGGCGCAGCGGACGCTGGCCGCGGCATGGGAGTCGGGGATCCGTTACTTCGACACCGCGCCGCACTACGGGGCCGGGCTGGCTGAAGAACGCCTCGGGCGTTTCCTGCGGGAGCTGCCCGAAGGTGCCGCGAAGGCGGTCGTCTCCACGAAGGTCGGCCGGGTGCTGGTTCCCGGCGAGGGCGAGGAGGACGGTTTCCCGGGCCGGGCCGGGTACGTGCGGATGCGGGACTACAGCCGCGACGGTGTGCTGCGCTCGCTGGACGACAGCCTGCGGCGCACCGGACTCGACCGGTTCGACCTGGTGTTCATCCACGATCCGGACGACCACTGGGAGCAGGCCGCGGGCGAGGCGTACCCGGCGCTGGCCGAACTGCGCGACCAGGGCGTGATCGGCGCGATCGGGGCCGGGATGAACCAGGCCGAGATGCTGACCAGGTTCGTCCGGGAGACCGACGTCGACGCGGTCCTGGTAGCCGGGCGTCACACGCTGCTCGACCGGTCCGCGGCGGCGGAGTTGCTGCCCGAGTGCGAACGGCGCGGCGTCGCGGTCATCGCGGGCGGGGTCTTCAACAGCGGTGTCCTCGCCGGGGGGACCACCTACGACTACGACGTCGCTCCGCCCGAGGTGATCGACCGGGCCGGCGAGCTGGAGCGGATCTGCGCGTCGTACGGGGTGCCGTTGCCGGCGGCGGCGCTGCGGTTCCCGCACCGGCATCCGGCCGTGACCACGGTCCTGATCGGCGCGCGCAGCCCGGAGGAGATCACGCAGGACGTGAGGCTGGCGGCGATGGACATACCGGACGCGCTGTGGAAGGAACTGGACCATGCGAGTTGACCTGGCCTACGGCACCGGCGGGCTCGTCGTGGATCTGCCGGACGACCGGACCACGGTGATCACCCCGGTGGACAGGGCCGCCGCCGGCGACGAGGCGGCGGAGCTGCGGCGCGCCTTGCGTGACCCTGTCGCGGGTCCGCCGTTGCGTGAACGGGTGCGCCGCGGCCAGACGGTGGCGATCTCGGCGTGCGACGGTACGCGTCCACAGCCCCGGCACCTGATGATCCCCGCGATCCTGGCCGAGCTGGACGGCGTCGTCGACCTGGACGACGTGGTGATCCTGGTGGCCACGGGCACCCACCGGGGCAACTCCGGCGCCGAGCTGCGGGCGATGTTCGGCGATCAGGTGGTGGAGGCGGTGCGGATCGTCAACCACGACGCGCGCGACGCCTCGTCGCTGCGCTGGATGGGCCGCTACGGCAAGGACGTCCCGGTCTGGCTCAACCGGGAGTGGGCCGACGCGGACGTGCGGATCACAACCGGTTTCGTGGAGCCGCACTTCTTCGCTGGCTTCTCGGGCGGTCCCAAGCTGGTCGCGCCCGGGCTCGCCGCGCTGGAGACCGTGCTGACCCTGCACGACGCGGCCCGGATCGGCGACTCGCGGGCCACCTGGGGAGTCATCCAAGGCAACCCCGTACACGACGACGTCCGCGCGATAGCCGCCGGAACCGGGGTCACCTTCGCCCTCGACGTCGTGCTCAACCGCGAGCAGAAGATCGTGCGGGCGTTCGGCGGCGACCTGCCGGCGATGCACGCCGCCGCCACGGCCGCCGCCCGCGCCGCGGCGATGCGGCCGGTCGCAGAGCCCTTCGAGGTGGTGGTGACGACCAACGCGGGCTTCCCGCTCGACCAGAACCTCTACCAGTCGGTCAAGGGCATGAGCGCCGCCGCCCAGGTCGTCCGGCCGGGGGGAACGATCATCTGCGCCGCCGAGTGCCGCGACGGGTTCCCCGACCACGGCTCCTACCGGGAGGTGCTCACCTCGGCCGCCTCACCGGAGGCACTGTTCCAGGAGATCTCCCGACGCACCGTCACCGTGCCCGACCAGTGGCAGGTGCAGATCCAGGCCCGCATCCAGCGCACCGCCCGCGTGATCATGCACACCTCCCACCTGAGCGATGCCGATCTGGCCACAGCCCACCTGGAGCAGACCGACGACATCGCCGCCACGGTACGCGCCCTGCCCGGCCGGGTGTGCGTCCTGCCGGAGGGGCCGATGACCATTCCGTACCTCGCCGAGGAGGCGTAGTGCTCCGATGCCCCCTGATCCACCCGCCGCTGTCGAGAGGCCGCGACGATCCGCCGAGCACCGTGGGCCCCCTCGTATGAGCGAGTCGTTGGATCTCGGGTACGCGCGGCTCGACATAGCCAGGGAGGCTCGCCAGGGGCTGCCCGAGATCGTCTACGGTCCAGGCAAGCGGGTGAGCGAGATCGCCGGGATCGTCACCGCTCTGATCGACCGCAACACCGGCCCCGTCCTGGTGACCCGTCTCGAGCCGGACGCCGCCGCGGACGTGGTCGCGCTCGTCCCCGGCGGCCGGTACGAGGAGGCCGCGCGTCTGCTCGTCTGGCGCGAGGCGCGGCCGATCGGCCACACGGTGGCGGTGGTCACCGCGGGGACGGCGGACGGCCCGGTGGCCGCCGAGGCCGCCGCCGTCGCCTCCGCCCTCGGCCTGCGGACCACGATGGTCAGGGACGTGGGGGTGGCGGGGATCCATCGGGTGCTCGCCGCCGCCGGGGACCTGCGCGCGGCCGACAGCGTGATCGTCATCGCCGGCATGGAGGGGGCGCTGGCCAGCGTCGTCGGCGGTCTTGTCGAGACGCCGGTGATCGCGGTGCCCACCTCCACCGGCTACGGCGCCGCGCTGGAGGGCGTGACCGCCCTGCTCGCCATGCTCACCTCGTGCGCGGCCGGGATCACCGTGGTCAACATCGACTCCGGATTCGGCGCCGCACTGGCGGCCTACCGCCTCACCAGGGGACCAAGGTGATCCTCTACCTGAATCCGTTCACCGGCCTGGCCGGCGACATGCTCCTCGGCGCCCTCCTCGACGTGGGCGCCTCGATCGACGCCGTACGACGCGCCGTCGCCATGACAGGCCTGACCGGCTGGCGGCTGGAGGCCGAGCAGGTGCGCACCGGCCCGCTGGTCGCCCTCCGCGTCCGGATCGACGTCGACGACGACGCCACCGAGCGGCCCGCCTCGACCCTGATCGAGATGGCGTCCCGGACCGGACTGTCCGTCGCCGAGGCGGCGCTGACCGCGATCGCCGAGGCCGAGGGCGCACTGCACGGCGTCCCGGCCGCCGATGTCCACCTGCACGAACTCGGCGGGCACGACACGCTGATCGACATCATCGGCTGCGCGGCGGCGCTCCGGGACCTGGGTGTGACACGCGTCCACTGCGCGCCGCTGCCCCTGGGCGGCGGCACCGTGCTGACCCGTCACGGCGTGCTGCCCGTGCCCGCTCCCGCCACGCTCACCCTGCTCAAGGGGGCACTGGTGCGGGGCGGGGAGGCAGGGGAGGCGGTCACGCCGACCGGGGCGGCCGTGCTGCGGGCCGCCGGCACCGTGTACGGCCCGGCGCCGGAGATGGAACTGCGCGCCACCGGATACGGCGCGGGCAGCCGGGCGCTGCCTGACCGGCCCAACGTGACCGTGGCCATGCTCGGACGAGCCGTCGCGGAGCCCGTCCGCCAGGTCGTGCTGTCGACCAACGTCGACGACGTGACCGGAGAGGTCCTCGGGTACGTGATCGAGCGTGCCATGGCCGCGGGCGCCGCCGATGCCTGGGTCACGCCCGCCGTCATGAAGAAGGGCCGTCCCGCACACGTCCTGAACGTGCTCGCGCCTCTTGAGTCGGCCGAAGGCCTGCAGGAGCTGGTTCTCGCCGAGACGGGGAGCCTTGGCCTGCGGCGCAGCGTGGTCGAGAAGGTCGCGCTGCCCCGGCACTTCGAGACCGTGAAGCTGTATGGACACGAGGTACGGATGAAACACGGGCCGTGGGGGGTCAAACCCGAACACGACGACCTGGTCAGACTCGCCGAGGCCACCGGAAGGCCGCTGCGGGAACTGGCACGAAAGGCCCTCGACGCCCTGTGACCCGCATCGACGCCCGCCACCTGCCGGGTCTGTCCAGGCGATCGCGGACCTGGCTCGAGTGCGCACGGCGTTCTCGGTGACCGCCGTGTCCCGAGCGGAAGGGTCACCACCTGCGCGGCCGAAGAGGCGCGACACAGACGAATCGATTCGCGATCCAGGGTCCTTTCGCCGGTCGAAGGGGAGCGGCGTCGATCGTCAGCGCTAACACATGCTCACGGGCCAGCACTCCTTCCATTGGGGTCGGTGGATGGGTCCCGAAACACGTCATTCACGTCTCGGACACTCGCCATTGACATCGCACCACAGCGAATCCTAAGCTGCGTGCGAATCGGTTCGATGAATCGGTCGTCTCCCCAGCGCGGGCCCGTCCGCCGAGTCGAGCTGCTCACCTACGCGCCAGCGCTCGGAGCCCTTCGTGAGGAGTGCGAGATGAACATCGGCGTGTCGTCAAGCAAGTCACCAGTGGACACCGCCCCCGGCAGGCGGCGCGTACGCCGCCGCGTTCTCACCACGGTGCTTTCCGTCGGCGCGCTCGTCGCCGCGTCCCTCATCACGACTGCCGGACCGGCTCAGGCCGCCGACCAGTCCATCGCCGTCAACTTCTCCTCTGCGGGTGGCTCCCCGACCTACCGGGCCTCCGGCTGGATCTACGGGATGACCGAGAACGCCTCCGCGCCGGCGGACAACTTCTACACCGATGTGAAGTTCCGGTACATGCGCGCCGGTGGGGCGCAGTTGGACAGTCCAGGCGGTTGGGTGTCGGGTAAGTACGACCGCCGGTGGAACGCGACCCGCGCGCAGTTGCTGCGTACCCGGTCGCTGGGTGGTGAGTTCGTCCTGCTGGTCCATGACCTGTGGGGCGCCGACGGTTACCCGATCTCGCGTTTCCCCGGCGACAACGGCAACTGGACCGACTACGACGCCTTCCTCACCCGCCTGATCAACGATGTGCGCGCCACCGGCGCCCCGGTCCAGTGGGACCTGTGGAACGAGCCCAACATCACGTTGTTCTGGAACCGCCCGCAGTCGCAGTACTTCGAGATGTGGCGGCGCGCCTACCAGCGCGTCCGCGCCGCGTTCCCCTCCCATCTCATCGTGGGCCCGAGCTTCGCCGGCGTCCCCTCCACGGGCGGCTGGTGGACCCAGTACCTCGACTACGTCAAGGCCAACAACGTGGTACCCGACATCGTCAGCTGGCACTCCCTGCCCGGCGACCCGGTGGCGAACGTGGCGACCGCGAACACCACACTGGACTCCCGGGGCATCGCTCACTCGCGTCCGTACCAGATCAACGAGTACGGGGCGTCCAACGAGCAGAACCCGGCCGATGGCGCGTGGTACATCGCCCGCCTGGAGCGGGCCGGCGCCGATGGCCTGCGCGCCAACTGGGCGAGCGGCGGCAACCTGCACAATGACCTGGGCAACCTGCTGGTCCACAACTCGGCTGGTCAGTACCAGCCCAAGGGCGAATGGTGGGCCTACCGCTTCTACGGCTCGCAGACCGGGCAGATCGTTTCCGTCACCCCAAGCGCCAACTACGACGCGTTCGCCACCAAGGCGACCGGGAACGCCAAGGTCCTGGTCGGCGGTGGGACCACGACCGGGAACATCGCCGTCAACCTGCAGGGCCTGAACACCACCAGCGGCATCGTGCAGAACAACCAGGTGCGGGTGCTCGTCGAGCGCATCCCGTACAACGGCGGCGGCGCGGTGACCGGCCCGGTCACCGTCCAGAACTCCGTGGTGACCCTGTCCGGCAACGGCACGACGGTCAACCTGCCTCACAGCAGCGTCGACGACACCTTCACCATCACGGTCCTGCCTCCCTCGGACGGCGGTCCGGGCGGGTCGACGTCGGTGCTGCGCAACGTCAACGCCGGGCGGTGCCTGGAGGTCCCGAACCTGTCGCAGACCAACGGCACGCAGGTCGCGTTGTGGGACTGCAACGGCGCGGCCAACCAGCAGTGGACGCTCACCTCCTCGAATCAGCTGCAGGTGTACGGCAACAAGTGCCTGGACGCCAACGGGCAGGGCACCGCCAACGGCACGCCGGTGATCATCTGGGACTGCAACGGCCAGGCCAACCAGCAGTGGCGCGTGAACGCCGACGGCACCATCACCGGCGTGCAGTCCGGCCTGTGCGTGGAGGCCAGCAACTTCGGCACGGCGAACGGCACGAAGGTGCAACTGTGGTCCTGCACCGGCACGACGAGTCAGAAATGGACTCGAAGCTGACCCGGCGGCCGGCGCTGACCTGTCAGGCATGACGTAGGCACGGTGCCACGCCGGGAGTGAGACGGCCCGGCGGCGAGATCTTCCCGCCGCCGGGCCGATCCCATGATCGTGCGACCTTCGCTGACACGTGCTTCGCGGCTGTTCCCGGCCTGTGTTGAATCGGTTCGCACGAAGACAGCCCCGCACACCCCGAACGTCAACGGGGGTTAAGCGCGAACGCCGCCGCATCTCAGCCGTTCTTCCGCGGGCTCGATTCGACTTACGATGTGCGTATCGGCCGGTCGGGGTGAGGAGCGCCAGTGAACATCGGGGAGATCGCCAGGCGGTCGGGTGTGTCGCGTAGCACGGTCTCCTACGCTCTGAGCGGTAAGCGTCCGGTGTCGGAGGAGACCCGGCGGCGTATCCAGGCGGTCATCGACGAACTGGGCTATCGGCCCAACGCTGTGGCCAAGGCGCTCAAGGAAGGGCGAACTCGCACTCTCGGGCTGGTCATACCCCCGGCGAGCCGGCGCCTGACCGATATGCAGCTCGGTTTCGTGGCCAGTGTCGTCGACGCCGCGGCGCGCGCCGACCTGGATGTGCTGCTGTCGCCGTCGGGGGGTGAGCACGACCGTTCGTTCGAGCGTGTGGTGGGCGGCAGGCGCGTGGACGGTGTCATCGTGATGGAGATCCGGCTGGAGGACGACCGGGTCACCCGGCTGCGGCAGAGTGGGCTGCCGTTCGTGGGCATCGGCCGGACCGGCCGTCCGGAGGAGATGTCCTGGGTGGACGTCGACTACGAGACGTTGATCTCCAAGTGCGTGCATCACCTGGCCGACCTGGGCCATCGGCGCATCGGCCTGGTGAACCGCTCCGCGGAGCTGGTGGCGGCGGGGTACGGTCCCGGCCATCGGGCCCAGGCCGGTTTCACGCGCGCGGTGGCCGAACGCGACCTGGAAGGTGTGCAGACCTGCTGTGCCGACGACGCCCAGTCCGGGGTTTCCTGCGTCGAGCGGCTCCTTGACGACCACCCCGGCCTGACCGCCGTCGCCACGATCAACGAGGCCGCCATCCCGGGCATGTACCGTGCCTTGGCCCAGGCGGGACTGGCCGTGCCCCGGGACTTCTCCATCGCCGGCGTCGCCGCCCGTGACTGGGCAGAGAACCTGCACCCGCCGCTCACCGCCGCCGACGTACCCGCCGACGAGCTCGGCGCCCACGCCGTCGAGATGCTCATCCAGCGCATCGCCGATCCCGCCATTCCGCACCGTCATGTCCTGGTCGCCCCTCCCGTCTCCCTCCGCGGGAGCACCGGCCCCGCACGCCTCCGCGAACCGCAGCCCTGACGACGCGGACTTCCCACCACCGCCCCCTCCGCGCGGCCTATGGCCGCGACGAGCGCGATGACGGCCGTGAGCGTGCCGAGGGCTGCGCTGATGGCGGAGACCGTGCTGGGCCAGGAGGGTTCTTCTGCGAGTAGTGCGATAGTCATGGAGATCATGACATTCCCCGTATACATGGGTTTGTCAGCTGATTCCACTTCGTGATCTCTGGCTTCGGCTAAGGATCCGCCACGTCCCGAGTCCACCCGGATTGGTCAGGGTAGGCGGCATGCATGGCAGCTGCAGGAGAGTCTCACCACCCCGGTACGCGCGTTGAGGAGTCCGGGATCTACGAGTGCGACGGAGGGTGCGGGCACAGCACCAACGTGCGCGGGCATACCTTCCCGCCGCTCCCCGAGGGATGCAAGGGCGGCGGTTGGCGGATGACGACCAGGACGCCCAGAGACGGCGGGTAGGGCGCCGCCCCTTCCAGCTTGCGGATCCTACATAGGGGCCGCAGGGTCTATGAGCTCACGCCCAACGGTGCCGCGCTTGCTACGGCGAAGCTTGCCGAATTGAGCGAGGCCTACCGCCCCCGGCGTTCGGACGGCTCAATCCGCAAGGAAGGCTGGTGTGATCGCTCAGCAGGTGCTCGTCACGGCTCTCCTGTACGCGTTCGGTGCGGTCATCGCCGTCCTCGGTGTGGCCACGACCGTGATCGCGACAGCTTGCAGCGACCTCATAAAAGCGCCGAGGCTGCCAGATTCATCGGGTTTACGGATAAAGAATGAGCCTTTCAACGTGGATTACTTGACCTGGGTCGGATGCGTGCTTACTGTCCTGGTCGTATTCATCGGATCAATTGGAGCTGGTTCATGCCGACAATCACCTCGGTGAACGTGATCGACGTCCGGTTCCCCACCTCGGCCACCCTCGACGGGTCCGATGCGATGAACCCCGACGGCGACTACTCGGCCGCCTACGTCGTCCTGGAGACTGACACGGACCTGGCGGGCTACGGCCTGACGTTCACCATCGGACGCGGCAACGACCTGTGCGTGGCCGCGGCGCGGCAGATCGGGGCACGGCTGACCGGTCGCGACGTGGACGAGCTGGCCCGCGACCTCGGCGGCCTTTATCGGGAGATCATGGGGGACAGTCAGATGCGCTGGCTCGGCCCGGAGAAGGGTGTGGTGCACCTGTCGGCGGCGGCCGTGCTGAACGCCGCATGGGACCTGGTCGCCCGCCGGGCCGGCAAGCCGCTGTGGCGGCTCGTCGCGGACATGTCACCCGAAGAGCTGGTCGCGGCCTGCGACCTCCGCTATCTGTCGGACGTGCTCACGGCGGCCGAGGCCGTCGAGATCCTGGCCGCGCTCGCTCCCACGCGCGAGCAACGCGTCGCCGAGCTCGCCGAGCGGGGATATCCCGCCTACACCAGCTCCCCCGGATGGCTGGGTTACGACGACGACAAGCTGCGCGGCCTGTGCCGCGAGGCCGTCGCCGAGGGCTGGACCCACGTCAAGCTCAAGGTGGGCGCGAACATCGAGGACGACGTCCGCCGCCTGTCGATCGCCCGGGAGGAGATCGGCGACCGCACGCTGCTGATCGACGCCAATCAGGTGTGGGACGTGCCGCAGGCCATCGAGTGGGTGAACCGGCTGGCGTCGTACGAGCCGATGTGGATCGAGGAGCCGACCAGTCCCGACGACATCCTCGGCCACGCCGCCATCCGCAAGGCGGTCGCCCCCATGGGGGTGGCCACCGGGGAACACTGCCACAACCGGGTCATGTTCAAGCAACTCCTCCAGGCCGGGGCGATCGACTTCTGCCAGATCGACTCCTGCCGCCTGGCCTCGGTCAACGAGATCGTCCCGGTGCTGCTGATGGCCGCCAAGTTCGGCGTGCCCGTCTGCCCGCACGCCGGCGGCGTAGGCCTGTGCGAGCTGGTCCAGCACATGTCCGTGATCGACTATGTCTGCGTGAGCGGCAGTCTCGAAGGGCGGGTGCTGGAGTACGTCGACCATCTGCACGAGCACTTCACCGACCCGGTCCGCGTCGAACGCGGACGCTACCGGCTGCCCGAGGCCCCCGGCTACAGCGCCCGCATGCACCCCGGCTCCGTTGCCGCCTACCGTTACCCTGACGGCCACCGATGGGGAGGCTGACGTGGGGGTCGTCGAGACCGCGATCGACACGATCAAGCAAATGATCATCGGCGGGGAGTTGCGCCCGGGCCAGAAACTGCCCGTCGAGAAGGATCTGGCCGAACAACTCGGGATCTCTCGCAACACCTTGCGCGAGGCCGTGCGCGCGCTGATCGCCATGCGTGTCCTGCAGACGCGCCAGGGCGACGGCACCTACGTCACCAGTCTGTCCCCGGGGCTCCTGCTCGACGGGATGAGTTTCGTCGCCGACGTTCACCAGGGCGGTGGGGCGGGGGAGTTCATGCACGTGCGCCGCATCCTGGAGCCGGAGGGAACGGCGCTGGCGGCCCCCCGGATCACTGACGCGGACCTGGGCCGGCTCGGCGACCTGCTCGATGAGGCCGAACGGCTCGCCTCGGAAGGCGTGGTGGACCACGGCAAACTCGTCGCCCTCGACCAGGACTTCCACTCCCTGATCATCTTCCACTGCGGTAATCCGGTTCTCGCCGCCGTCATCGAGAACCTGTCCGGCCGCACCGTACGGGCCCGGATCTGGCGGGGTATGACCGACCCCCAGGCCCTCCGGCGCACCTTGCGCGAACACCGCGCCATCCATCAGGCCCTGCTGGCACGGGACGCGGAGCGGGCCCGTCTCCACGCCGCGACGCACATTCTCGGCGTCGAGGACGGCCTGGCGGCCCTGCGGCTCGCAGGTCCAGAAGGAGACATTCGATGAATGGGGCGATGAACCGGCTCAGTGAGCGGCTGGAGACACCTGATCGGCCCGGGCCCAGCCGCCCCCTTGTTCCCTTCACTCCTGCGTCTTGCCGCCGGTGAGCCGCGAGATCACCAGCGCGGTGAGGATGATCGCCCCATTGAGCGCGCCGATCCACTGGGCCGGGACACCCGCGAGGGTGAGAACGTTCTGGATCATGTAGAGCAGCAGGATGCCGGTGAACGCGCCGAACACCGTTCCCTTGCCGCCGTTGAGGCTCACCCCGCCGATGACGGCGGCGGCGAACACGGTGAAGATCGCCCCATTTCCCTGGCCGGCGGCGACGGAGGCGAGACGGCCCGCGAGAAGGAGGCCGCCGAGCGCCGCGAGCACGCTCGCGGAGATCAGAGTGATCCACAGCACCCGGTCGGTGCGGATTCCCGCGGCTTTGGCCGCGTCGACATTGCCGCCGATCGCGTACAGAGAGCGGCCGAAACCGGTGAATCCGAGCAGCACCACACCGGCCGCGAACAGCAGCAGGCAGATCCAGATGGACGCGGGTATGCCGAGCCAGATCGTTGAGCCCAGGTAAGTCATCGACGACGGGAGGTTGAAGAAGGTCTGCCCACCCGAGACGCCCGTGAGAAGGCCGCGCAGCACGATCAGCATGCCGAGGGTGACGATGAACCCGTTGAGGCCGAAGCGGACGATGAACAGCGCGTTCACCACCCCTGCCAGCACCCCCACCGCGAGGGTGACCGGGATGGCCCAGGCGCCGGGCAGCAGGCCGAGCCCGTGTCCCGACCCCACCGCGACCGTCACCCAAGCGGCCACGCCGGGCGCCAGCCCGAACGTCGACTCCAGTGACAGGTCCATCCTGCCGGCGACCAGGACGAGCGTCTGCGCGAGCACCAGCAGCGAGATCTCCGACATGGTCTGCAGAATGTTGATCAGATTGTCGGCCTGCAGGAAGATCGGGTGAACGATCTGCCCGACGATCGCGATCACGATGATCGCGGGGACCAGGGCCAAGTCCCGCAACCGCGCCAGGCGCAGCCCGGCGCGCCGCCTTCCCCGTCCCGTGCCCTCCGGAGCCGGGGAGCCCGGCGGGCGTCCGGTCCCGGGGTGCGCGGTGGTGGTCTCAGGCATCGAGGTCGACTCCTTCCATGGCGGCCACCATCTCCTGGTCGTGCCAGCCGGCGGGCAGTTCCGCGATGGCGCGGCCATGGAACATCACCAGCACCCGATCGCACAGCCGCAGATCGTCGAGTTCGTCCGACGCGATCAGGATGCCGGTCCCGCTCTCCGCGATCTCCTCGACCTTGCCGAGCAGGAACTCCTTGGAGCGGACGTCGACCCCGGCGGTCGGCGTGATGAGGACGAGCAGGCGGGGGCTGTTCGCCAGAGCGCGGGCCATCACGACCTTCTGCTGGTTTCCCCCGGACAGCCCTGTGACGGGCAGTTCGGGGCCGGGGGTCTTGATCGCCAGATTGTCGATCATCTCGCGGGCCAGCTGGTCTTTGCGCCGGTTGCTGACGAAGCCCGCCGAACCGAGCCGCTTCGGAATGGTCAGCGTGGTGTTGTCGGCGATCGACATCAACGGGACCAGGCCCTGGTGGTGGCGGTCCCTGGGGACGAATCCCACGCCCACGGTCAGCGACGCCGGCACGCTGCCGGGGCGCGGGCGGCTCCCGGCCACCTCCACCGTCCCCGACCGCGGGGTCCGCAACCCCACGACGGCCTCGGCGAGCTCGGTCTTCCCGCTACCGCCCAGGCCGGCCAGCCCGACGATCTCCCCGGCGTGGACCCGCAGGTCCACCTCATGGTAGAGCTCGCCGTCGCTCAGTCCACGGGCGTCGAGGACGACCGGCGCGTGCGGGGGGACGGCCGGGCGGACCCGCCGCTCCCTTAGACCCGCGGCCTCGCCGGTCATCGCCCCCACCAAATCCGCCTGTGGAACCTCGGCGACCGGCGCGGTGAGGATGTGCCGGGCGTCGCGGAACACCGTGACGGTGTCGCAGATCTCATAGATCTCCTGGAGATGATGGCTGATGAACAAGAAGGTGACGCCCTGCTCGCGCATGGCCCGCATCCGCTCGAAGAGCCGGGAGATCGCCGCGCCGTCGAGTTGGGCGGTGGGTTCGTCCAGGACGATGAACCTCGCGCCGAACGACAGCGCCCGGGCGATCTCCACGAACTGCCGCTGCTCCACCCCGAGCTCTCGCGCCGGCCGCCGGACGTCGACGTCCACCGACCACGTCTCCAGCAGTTCGGCCGCCTTCCGCCACACGCTCCTCCAGTCGACCAGCCCGAGCCGGTTGCGCTTGTGCCGGTTCAGGTAGAGATTCTCGGCAACGGTCAACTCGGGGATGATGGTCGACTTCTGGTAGACGCAGGCGACCCGCTCACGCCAGGCGTCCCTGTCTGGGAGCCGGGGAGCGGGGACCCCATCGAAGCGGATCTCTCCCTCGTCCGGCGGCTGCAGCCCGGTCAGTATGGAGACCAGGGTCGACTTCCCCGCGCCGTTGCGTCCGACGAGAGCGTGCGTCCGTCCCGGCATGATCTTTATGTGGGCGCGATCCAGCGCGACCGTCTCGCCGTATCTCTTGGTGACGCGCTCGGCCTCGGCGACCGGTCCGTCGGCGCGGACCGGCTCGTCGTCGCGTGCGGGCGGAGGTTTCTGGGTCGCTCCCGCGTGGTCGCCCATGGCCATGCCCTTTCAGTTCAGGTTGTTGCCCCATAGCGACTTGTCGTCGTGTTTGACGCTGGGGACGCCTCCGTACGTGCCGCCATCTGCGGTGACGAGGGGCGCGGAGAGCTGGTCTTCCAGCAAGCCCGGGCGGACCTGCACGATCGTGCTGTCGTGATCGGTCTTGCCGGGTTGGAAGGTCTTGCCGTCGATCGCGGCCTTGGCGTACGAGAGAGCCCACTTGGCATAGAGGTCGGCGGGCTGGGAGACGGTCGCGTCGATGTCACCGGCGGCGATGTCCTTGAGCTCCTGCGGGATGCCGTCGTTGGAGACCACGAAGACATGCTTGGGGTCGTCCGGCGCGACCAGCAGACCGCGCTGCTTGAGTACCTGCAGCGTGCCGGCGAGGGCGAAGCTCGACTGCATGTAGACGCCCTTGACGTCCGGGTTCGCGGTGAGAACCGTCGAAAGCTTCTGCGCGGCCACCGCTCCGTCCCAGTTCGCGGCCTCGCCGAAGACCTTGATCTCCGGATAGTCCTGCTTCATGCAGGCGTTGAACGCCTCGGTGCGATCCCTCCCGTTGATGGAGGCCAGGTCGCCTTGGAGCATGACCACCTTGCCCTTGGCCTTGAGCTTCTCGCCCAGGAACCGGCAGGCCTTCTCCCCGTACGCGCGGTTGTCGGCGCGCACGACCATGAAGGCGTTCCCCTGGTCGGGCCGGGTGTCCACGAGAACGGCGGGAATCTTCTTGCCTTCGAGCTGCTGGAGTGTGGGCGCCACCGCGGCGGTGTCCTGCGGTGCCATGACGATGCTGCGCACGCCTTGCCCGACCAGGCTCTGGACGTTGGCGGTGAGCGTGGAGACGTCGTTCTGGGAGTTGGTGGTCTTGAGATCCGCCCCGAGCTCGCCGCCGAACTGTGGCACGTACGTGATGTAGGAGTTCCAGAAGTCCGTGTCCGAACGCGGGTAGTCGACGCCGATGAGCGGTTTCGCCGACGCACTCTGCTCACTGCCGCCGCATGCCGCAGCCAAGCACCCGGACATGGCAAGGGCCGCGGTGAGCGCGAACCTTCTGTGTTTCATCGTCTCTCCTCATGAGTCACCACGGTGGGGGATCGCCATGGCGGGCTGCGCCGCAGGCTCGAACGGGGTCCGCGCCGCGAGATGTGGGACTCCGGCGAGAGGCCTCGAAGGCGCTCATCTTCAACAAGCACATGGGATGTCTTTCTATGGCCAAACCTGACCGGTGTCCAGACCTCATCGGATGGAATCGCTGAAACCTCTTGGACACCGCAAGAAACACCCTCCCGGGCAGGGTTCAAACGGATCTCGTCGTCGGTGGATCAGAAAGATCACCCGATACATCACATGTCTGCGCCGGCTGATGGCAATCTCGGACGGGGGTGAGGTGGCTACCTTCCGGCTTGAGGTACGAAGATTCGTCTATGTCGTTGACCGAGCAGGCGATCGAACGCATCAGACAACTCATCAAGGACGGAACCCTCCACCCCGGTGCGCGGCTACCTCCCGAACAAGACCTGGCCGCCGAGCTGGGTCTTTCTCGCAACCTGCTCAGAGAGGCCGTCCGCTCCCTCGTCACGACACGCGTGCTGGAGGTGCGCAGAGGGGACGGCACCTTCGTCACGAGCCTCAAGCCGGAGCTGCTGCTGGAGGGGGTCGGCCTCGCCGTCGAGATGATGCGGGGCGACGACTTACTGGAGATCACCGAGGTGCGGCGCCTGTTCGAGCCGGTGGCCACGGGCGTCGCGGCCCTTCGCATCACCGCGGACCAGTTGGCGGAGGTCGCACGCCACCTCGATGCCATGATCGCCGCTCACGATGACGTGGAGACGCTCAACCACCACGACGACGCCTTCCACCGGACCGTGTTCGAGGCGACGGGCAACAGGTCGCTGTGCGCATTGCTCGCCGGCATCGCCAGCCAGACGCTCCGTGCCCGCGTCTGGCGCGGCCTCGTGGAGGGGAACGCGGCCGACCGCACCATCGCCGAGCACGCCGCCATCTACCGGGCGCTCGCGGACGGTGACGCCCCTCTCGCTCATGCGGCGGCGCTCATGCATGTGAACACCACCGAGACGTGGCTGCGGGAGAACCTTGGCCCGTCGCTGTCGGGTCCCGACCTCGAACCACTGCGACGGTCTTCCTGAAGACCTCCCCGCACCCATGGGGAAGCCCACCTTGACGGGCGATCGCCCTCCTCCACGAGGGACATGGGCGCCTCTCGACCCCGAGTCGCTCGATCGGCGCGTCGTCACGCGCTGAAAGTTACACACCCGCACTTCTCGGCGATCGTGAGGGTGTACGTCGCCAAACATGGGTTGTCTGCGCGGGAAACTCGAGACGGGGAAGGCGCGCGTCCGCAGCATGCGAACCGTCAGCGGCATCACAGCCACCTCCTTCAGGGCCGCGAATTTCCCCGAGACCTGTGAACCGATGGTGCTTCACGGTCGGCCTTCTCCCGCTCGGCACCTCGGACAATCGGCGAGGGTCTAGACAGATCTCCATAGTTGGCTTACAAAGACATCCAATGTCTCTGTTGTGACACCCCAGTCATCTCTGTGAAACCCGCACGTGACCCAGTAGAGCTCCCCGGTCCTGAGAGGTCTCCGCTCATGTCCTCGTCCGCGTTCCAGTTCAGTCGTCGCGCACTGCTCGCCGGGGCCGGGGGTGTCGCGGCCTCAG
>NZ_JBFBIK010000135.1:0-18978 GCF_040685555.1 Sphaerisporangium sp. NPDC088356 | reverse complement strand
GGAGGCCGGGCCCGGCCTCCCGGCGGTCAGGCCTCGTCCCGCAGGCGCGGAAGGCGCGGCACGCTGTCGATGAGTCGGCGGGTGTAGGGGTGGCTGGGGGAGCCGAGCACGGCGGCGGTGTCGCCCTGCTCGACGATCCGGCCATGTTCCAGCACGGCCGTGTGGTGGCACAGCGTCGCCACCACGGCGAGGTCGTGCGACACCATGACGACGGTCAGGCCGCGCGTCTCCCGTAGCTCGGTCAGCAGGTCCACGATGCGCACCCGGGTGGCGACGTCCAGGGCGCTGACCGGCTCGTCGGCGAGCAGCACGCGCGGCTCGCACACGATGGCCCGCGCGATGGCGATGCGCTGGCGCTGCCCGCCGGAGAACTCGTGCGGGTAGCGGCGGGCGGCGTCCGCCGGAAGCCCCACGGCGTCCAGAGCGGCGGCGACACGCCCGTTCGCGTCCTCACGCCGGGCGGTGTCCTCACGCCTGACGGTGGCCTCACCCCGGGCGGTGTCCGCACGCCGCGCGGGGCCGTCCTGCGGGCTTCGAGGGCTCGTGAGCAGGCCAAGCGAGCGCAGTGGTTCCGCGACGATCCTGCCGACGCGCTGACGGGGGTCGAGGGAGGAGTACGGGTCCTGGAACACGGTCTGCACGCTGCGCCGGAAGGCGCGCATCTGGCTTCGCCTGCGTGGTGAGAGTTCCGTGCCGTCGAACACGATCTGCCCGTCGGTGGGCCGCGCCAGCCCGAGCAGCAGGCGCAGCAGGGTGGTCTTGCCCGCGCCCGACTCGCCGACGAGCGCCACACTGCGTCCGGGCGTGACCTCCAGCGAGACGTCCGACAGCACGGGCGCGGCGCCGCGGTAGGCGAAGCCCACGTGGCGCGCCGAAAGGATGGCCGAGGTCAACGTCTGCTCCAATCGAGCGCGCTGTCGAGTTGCCGCGCGCTGCCCACCAGGTCGCGGGTGTACGGGTGGCGCGGGGTGTTCACGATGTCGAGAACGCGCCCCGACTCCACGGCCTCGCCGTCCTTGAGGACGAGCACGTCGTCGGTCACGGCCGACACGACCGCGAGATCGTGGCTGATGAACAGCAACGCCATCCCGCGTGCGGAGACCAGGCCGTCCAGCAGTGCCAGCACCTCGGCCTGGACCGTCACGTCGAGGGCCGTGGTCGGTTCGTCGGCGATCAGGAGGGCGGGCTCGCAGGCGAGGGCCATGGCGATGGCCACCCGCTGGCGCTGCCCGCCGGAGATCTCGTGCGGGTACGCCTTCGCGATGCGGCCCGGGTCGGTCAGCCTGACCTCTTCGAGCGCCGCGAGGACCGCCTTGCGAAGGGCGGCGCCCCGCAGCCCGCGTACGCGCCGCAGGGGTTCGGCGAGCTGGTGGCCGACCTTCATCAGCGGGTCCAGCGCGGTGAGGGGCTCCTGGAACACGACGGTCGCGGCCCGGCCGCGCAGCCCGTTCAGGCGCCGCTCCGCCGCGCCCACGACCTCGGTGCGTACGAGCCCCGGAGCGTCGAGCACCACGCTGCCCGACACGGTCATCCCGGCCGGCGCGAGGCCCATGATCGCCAGTGCGGTCAGCGACTTGCCGGAGCCGGATTCCCCGATGAGGCCGAGGCGGGCGCCCGGCTCCATCGTGAACGACACGCCGGAGACGAGCGCGCGGCCGTCCGCCGACCTCACCGTCAGCTCGCTGACGTCGAGAAGGCTCATCGGGTTCTCCGCCGGGTCGGGTGGGCCACGTTCCGAAGGCTCATCGGGTCCTCCGCCGGGTCGGGTCGGCCACGTCGCGCAGGCCGTCGGCGACCAGGTTCACGCCGACGACCAGCACGACCAGGAGCACGCCGGGCGCGATCGCGCCGAGCGGCGCGGTAAGCACGGTGGCCTGGGCCTCCTGCAGCATCCGTCCCCACGAGGCGTTCGGCGGCGGCGCCCCGAGCCCGAGGTACGACAGGCTCGCCTCGGCCAGTACGGCGAGGCCGAGTTGCAGGGCGAGGTTGACCAGCAGAGTCGGCCAGATGTTGGGCAGGACGTGCTCGGCCACCACGCGCGGCCAGGAGGTTCCGGACGTACGCGATGCGGTGATGTAGTCCTGGGCCAGCACCCGCTTGACGAGCACCCGGGTCAGCCGCGCCACGATCGCCGACATCGCGAGCCCGATCGCCAGGATGGCGGAGCTGAGCGACGCTTCCCGCGCCGCCACCACCAGCATGGCGAGAAGCAGGGTGGGGAAGGCGATCAGAATGTCGAGCAGGGCGGAGATCGTGTCGTCCAGCCACCGGGTGGCGAACCCGGCGAGCAGGCCGCCGGCCACCCCGAGGATCCCGCCGAGCGCCACCGAGCCGATGCCTGCCGTCAGCGCCACCCGGGCGCCGATCATCAGCTGGGTGAGCAGGTCGCGGCCGAGCTTGTCCGTACCGAGCAGGTGGGGCGGGCCGGGAGGCGCGAGCCGCCCGCCCGAGGTGTCCTCCGGGGCGAACGGAACCCAGAACAGCGACACGATGGCGACGGCGACGACCGCGCCGGCCAGCACGCACCCGATCAGCAGCGTCGCGGACCCGCGGCGTCGCGCGGCCGGCACCGTGCTGTCCGGATCGGTCGCCTTGATCGGGCCGGGGATGTTCGTCTGGCTCATCGGGCGCTCCGTGAGATGTGGCTCATCGGGCGCTCCGTGACAGGGTGCCGCGCAGGCGCGGGTCGATGAGACGCTGGACCAGGTCGGCGATGAAACCGATCACCAGCACGCCGAAGGTGCTGACGAACAGGACGCCCTGGACGATGGGGTAGTCGTGCTGGGCGATCGCCTTGGCCAGCATGCTGCCGAGCCCGGGCAGGGCGAACACGCTCTCCACGACGACCGCGCCGAGGAACGTGGTGGCCAGCTCGATGCCCAGGATCGAGACGACGGGTACGGCCGCGTTGCGCAGGCCGTGACGCCACATCGCCATGGTGAACGACGAGCCGAGCGCCCGGAACGTCCGCAGGTAGTCGCTGTCCAGCACGTCCACGGTGGCGGAGCGCACGTACCGGATGAGCGAGGCGGACATGACGAGGGCGATGGTGACGACGGGCAGGACGAGCGAGGTGAGCGCGTCGCCGGGGTTGGTCCAGTCGTCCTGCGGGAAGCCGCCGGCGGGCAGGATGTGGAAGTACAACGCGAACGCGGCGATCAGCAGCATTCCCACCCAGAACACCGGGACGGCGATGCCCAGCTGCGAGACCCCGTTGAGCAGCGGCCCGTACCAGCGGTTCGACCGGTGGGCCGCGACGAACCCGACCGGCACGGCCACGACGACGGCCAGGAGGAAGGCCAGCAGCGTCAGCGGGACGGTCACCACCAGGCGTGAGGCGATCTCAGGCCCGACGGGAAGGGTGCTGATGAAGGACGTCCCGAGGTCGAACGTCGCCATCTGCCCGAGCCAGGTGACGAACTGCTCGGGCAGCGGGCGGTCCGACCCGATCTGGTGACGCGCGGCGGCGATCTGCTCAGGGGAGGCGCCGACCGACAGCAGCGAGTTGGCCGGGTCGCCCGGGAGCAGGCGCAGCAGCAGGAACAGCACCGTGCTGGCCAGCAGCAGCGAGATGACCAGGAAGGCCATGCGCCGCAGCAGGTAGGTGGTCATTGGCAAGCCGATCGATCAGGAGCAGACGCCCGCGCCCCGGCGGGTCGTACAGACCCGGGCCGGGGCGGGAGGTGCCGGGTCAGGCCTTCTTGATGCCGTACGCGTAGAACTGGGAGTTCAGGCCGTTCAGCGGGTAGCCGGACAGCTTCGACGACGCGACGACGATCTGCGGGTAGAGGTAGAGCCAGTCGCTGGCGGCGTCGGCGGCGATCTGCTGGTTGACCTTCTTCAGCAGCTCGGTCTGCGCCTCGGCGGTGTCGGACTCCTCGGCCTGCTTCACCCACGCGGTGACCTGCGGGTTGTCGTAACCCCAGTAGAACTCGGGGTCGCCGTACCAGACGACGTCGCGGTCGTTGACGTGCTCCTGCATCGTGGCGGCGAAGTCACGGTTCTTGTAGACCTTCGTGTACCACTCGTCGGCCGTGATGACGTTGATCTTCACGGTGATGCCGACCTTGGCCAGCTCCGACTTGATGAACGTCGCCGCCGTCGGGTGCGGGTCGTAGTTCGGGGTGTCGAGCGTGAAGCTGAACCCGCTGGGGTATCCCGCGTCGGCGAGCTGCTTCTTGGCCAGGTTCAGGTCGTACGGGTTGACCTTGGTGAGGTCCTCGTACCACGGGTCGGTGGGCGGCACCATCGAGCCGATCAGCGTGCCGTACTCGCCCCAGATGGAGTTGAGCAGCTTCTTGTTGTCGATCGCGGAGGTCACGGCCTTGCGGACGAGCGGCTTGTCGAACGGGGCCTTGCGGTCGTTGAAGGCCAGCAGCAGCTTGGTCGTGGAGTGCCCGTTGTTCACCTTGTAGTTCGCGTTGTTCGCGAACTGCGCCAGCGCGTCGGGGCTCTGCTCGCTGGTCACGACGTCGACCGCGTTGGTCAGCAGGGCGTTGTTCAGCGCCGTGGCGTCGGTGTAGTAGTGGAACACCACCTGCTTGTTGGTGGCCGCCGTGCCCCAGTAGCCGGGGAACCGGTCGAGGGTCAGCGAGGCGCCGCGCTTCCACGTCCCGAGCTTGTACGGGCCGGTGCCGTCCTCGGTCGTCGCGAGGTTCTTCGCCTGGTCGTTGATGATCCAGATGTAGCTGAGGTTGTACACGAACGAGATGGACTTGCTCGACAGCGTCACGGTGACCGTGTGGTCGTCCGGAGTCTCGATCTTCTTGATGACGGCGAAGCTGCTCTTGCGGGCCGACTGCGAGCCGTCCGCGGTGACCTTCTCGATGCTGTACTTCACGTCGGCGGAGGTGAGCGGATCGCCGGAGTGGAACTTCACGCCGTCCCGCAACGTGAAGGTGTAGGTCAGGCCGTCGGAGCCGACCTTGTAGTCCTTGGCCAGGAGGTTCTCGACCTTGCCGTCGTCGGTGAGCCTGAACAGGCCTTCGTAGACGTTTCCGTTGAACGCCTCGGTCACGCCCTGCCCGCCGCCCGCGGTGTTGTCGAGGTTCTGCGGCTCGTAGAGCGATCCGATGCCGATCGTCGCGTCCGTGTTGGACGAGCTCGCCGGCGAGGTGCTCTTCGTCCCCGCTCCGTCACCCGTACCGCCGCAGGCGGTGAGGGCGAGCGCGAGGGCGATGGCGGCGCCGAAGAGCGACGTCGTCTTCCTGTTCACTGTTTCTCCTGGTCGACAGCCGTACGGCCGCGTATATGGGGGCGACCCACGTGGAGTCGGAATCCTACATTAATAGTAGGGTTTGCCCGGTTTGGGGGGGCCTGCACCATGCAACTGAGCCGCAGGCCAATCGATTCCAGATCTCGCACAACGCTGAGCCGTGGGCGTATCGAGTCGTGATCTCGCACAATGCGCGACGGCCCGCACCGCGTCTCCGCGCGGTGCGGGCCGTACTGTGACGATCTGCCGTCAGCCTCGCTCGTCTCCCACGACACGGGGGACGGCGTCGCGACCTCCGAGCCGGTCGGAGTCGGGGACGTTCCTGTGAGCTACGAGCCGGTGGGAGTCGGGCTCGGAGCCGCGGGCTCGGAGCCGGTGGGCGTCGGCGTGGGCATCTGCTCCCGCATCTCGCAACTGCTGTCCTTCCCGGCCCCCTGCGCCCGCGGCAGCTTGTCGACCACCGAGACCTTCAGCTGCGCGGTCAGGGCCATGACGCTCCCCACCGGAGCGCGCGCGGCCTTGTCGTCGACGACCGTGCCGCGCTCCCCGAGGAACAGGTACGTCTCCGGGTCGAAGATCAGCATGGTGTCGATACCGTTATCGACCCTGCCCAGCGCCGTGCCCTCACGTCCAGCGGAGTCCTTGACACCGGTGGTCACCCTGACGCCGGGGATCGTCTTGGCCGCCTCGAAGAGTGCCTGCCTCTGCGCGCGCGGCAGGTAGGTCTCTCTTATCAGGTCGCCGACCGCCGTGAACGTCCCGGCATCGGGGGGGTTGTCGCCGTGAGGCCGCTTGTAGACGTACTCGCGCATCCCCGCCACGTCGGACGGCAGGGTGCTGAGGAACGCGTAGTCGGTCCGGTTATCGTCGGGCCAGCCGGGGCAGCGCGCGGAGAGCTCGTGCCAGCTCTCGCCCCGCCACTGCGTCGCCTCCTCGGGCAGAGGCCGCCCGGGCCACTGCTTGGGCGCCAGCCCGGCGATCCACAGCAAGCCCTTCGAAGTCCCGTCGACCGGCTTCCAGATCTTCCGCTTGGTCCGGTAGAGGTAACTGCTCTGCGTCCCGCCCTCACCCATGGATTCGGAGGTGTACATCGTCTCCGACTCCACCACGATGTACTGGCCCGGCTTCGGAAGCAGTTCGGCGGCGTCCTGTGAGGGCGCCACCTCGACCGACTCCTCGGGTTGGAAGGCCGGGTCGGTCGCGGTGGCCCCCGGCACCGCGACCGGAGCGGGCCGCGACGACAGGGCGACCCCGAGGCCGCCCACCAGGGCCACGGTCAGCCCGAATGCCCCCACCGCCTGCCACCCGAACCTCGGCGACCCGAACCGGCGCCGGCCCGCCGCCTCCTGGAGCAGGCGGCCACGTGCGGCCTCACGCGCGTCCGGCGGGTACGGCGGTGCGGCCGGACGGTTGTCGGCGAACGGTACGAGCTCGTCATCCATGCTGGGGCTCCAAGTTGAGGGGGTCGATGTCACCGAACGCCCGGCGGAGTTTCGCGCGAACGCGATGAAGGCGGGAGCGCACCGTGCCGATGGGGATGCCGAGCGCCTGGGCGACGTCCTCGTAGCTCAGGTCGGTCCACGCCACGAGGAGCAGCAGGTCGCGCTCGCGTGACGACAGCCAGTGCCTGCGCACTCACCACGTGCGGGTCCTCTCCGGGGTTTGATGCGGTCACCCCGTACTTGGCCGCACCCGGGACCCCGGTTCCCATTTTTACTGAATTAGCCGATTCAATGCTCTAGCCGGCGCGGGCCGGTCGCGGTGGTCAGGGGTTGAGCGCCTGGCGGGCGCGGAGGACTATCTCCAGCTCGAAGCGGATGTCCGGGTCGGCGAGCTGGTCGCCGTACAGCTCCTCCAACTGCCGCAGCCTGTATCGCACGGTCTGCGGGTGGATGTGGAGACGGGCGGCGACCTCACCGGCTCCCCGGCCGTGGCGGAGCCAGGCGAGCAGGGTCTCCGCCAGCCGGTCCTGCTGGCTCGGCCGCAGGTGCGCGAGGGGTGCGAGCCGTACCTCGGACAGGGCCTTCACCAGCTCCTCGTCCTTGAACACGATGAGCGTGGCCATGTGGTCCGAGCAGCGCAGCACCCTCTCGGACCCGGGCAGCACGCCGCGATTGGCCAGTTCGAGCGCCTCCGTCGCCCACCGGAGTGACGTGGCGGCGTCGAGCAGTGGCACGGAGGGTCCGATGGCGGCACGCCAGCCGCGCAGTCCCATCTCGAGCATCTGCGCCTGGCCCGGCCCCTCGGGGTCGGGGACGATCAGGCAGGGATGCCTTCGTTCCAGCCCGACCAGCACGTCAGGAGGCAGCGAGGGCGCGCGGTAGCCACCGCGTTCTTTCAGCGCCACCCCGGCGACGGCCTTGGGTGGACGCCAGCCGGCGGTCTTGGCCAGGTCGGCGATGGCGTCGGGCGAGGCGGGCGGCTGGGAGAGCAGCAGGTCGAGCAGGCGGTGGCGGCGGCGCTCGATCTCGCCCGCCGCGTTGGCCCGGGCCTCGTTGAAGCCTTCGGTGGCGGCGTCGGCGAGCTGGTCGAGGAACACGAAGATCGCCTCGCCCAGGTCGTACAGCGTCTTGGGGTCGAGGCGGAGCCGCTCGGCCTGCTCGGTGAGGCGGTGCCACGCCACCCGCGCGCCGAGGCGCATGGCGGTCTGGAAGGGTTCGAGGTTGCGGCCCTCGGCGGCCTCGCCGCGACCGATGGCGCGGAACACCTCGGGATCCCAGGCATCGTGGGGCCGCTCGATGCGCCGGAGGAATCGCTGGAGCGCCTCGTCCACGGCGATGCGCAGCACCTTGATGTAGATCTCGTCGGAGGGACGGGCGTACTCGGGCACGCGCCGCTGGATCTCGAAGATCATCTGATCGGCGAGATCGCTCATCACGGGACGGAGGCGTCCCGCCACACCGGCCGGTACGGCGGCCCAGAGCTCGTTGTCTGATGTGATCGCCAATTGGCCCTCCCGTCGGAGTCCGTCCAATTGTGACGTATTAGACGGGAGGTTAGTAGCAGGTGGCGCGACGGCCCCGGGCCTGGCGCCGACGACCCCGGCGGGGACCCGCTCGACCGCGGCGTCCAGGACGGCGAGTTGCAGCGCCTCACCCGAGCATGGACATACTCCAGCAGATCACCGAGATGGACCGGCCACTGCGACTCGGCAACAACGCCCGCCTCCGCGAACTGGTCCGCCTGCACGGCGACGAGGTAAGCGTCTTCAGCGCCCACGACCCAGGGGAACTGGCCGAGCACATCGCCTAGGCGCACCTACCCCGGGATCACGATCAGCCTCCGCTGGAAGACCTAGCTGGTGGCGCTGAGATAGCGGGAGAACTCCTCGAGCGAGATGCGCCCGTCGCCATCGATGTCGAGCTTCTGGACCGCTGCCTCCGCGGCCTCGGCGGACACCGGCTGGCCGAGCACCTCCATGAGGTGCAGCAGTTCCCCGGCCGAGATCAGCCCGTCCTTGTCGGCATCGACCAAATCGAAGGTCACCGCGTACTCGCTCATTGCCACTCCTCGTTTGATCAGTCGTCCAGAACCTTAGTCGGCTCCCCATCGCCGTTCACCGGTTTTGAGGTAGTTCGCCCACTGGCCGGTAAGCACAGCCCCACCCCCTCTGCCCCCCACCGCACCATCCGTAACGCGTCACCCTTGTGGCCATCACTGGGGGCGTCACGTCAGGAGATCCAGGACGAGCGTGGCCACCTCCTCGGGGCGGGACCTCCACGCATGCGTCGATCCGGCAGCCTCCGTTTCACCAGGCGCGAGCGACTACCTCTCTCGCCGCCTGGGCAGGGAAGTGTGGGTGGGCAGCAAGTGGCTCATCCGTCAAGCGGTCCCTGCCGGATTCGGGAGTCTTGCCCAGGAGGCCTGAGGTGACTACTTCGCCCAGCTCTCCTTGAGCCATCAAGCTTGGATAGCCGTCGATCTCGGGCAGCCTGCGTAGCCGCGAGCGTCCGGACTCCGGGTCACGGGAGCAGACCACCACGCCGGCATGGTCCGAAGGGTTGAGGGCTGACAGCAGTGCCGGGCTATGAGTGGTGAAGAGCGCCCGAGCACCGTCGTCATGGCAGTAGTTCTTGACGAGTTCAAGCAGCTTGTTCTATGACGGCGACCAGGGCTGGCGGGTTCTGACGCTTGAGGATTTCTTGGCGTGCAAGTCGCGCCTGGATGTGCCGATCGAAGACTTCTTCGTTGAGCACTTGGCCGCCACGGAAGATCGCCATCATGTAGGCCGGGGTTTGGAGAAGGCCTGGAACTACCACAGCCTCGTAGGTACGGATCATTGAGGCGCCGGCTTCGAAGTCGGGCAATGAGCTTCGGAAGGCGTCTTGGTAGTCAGCCCACCAGCCGCGCTGGCGTGACTCCCGGGCAAGAGTGATCAGCGCTTCTCGGCGACGCTCGTCTGTGACTCCGTAGAGGTCCAGCAGACCTCTGATGTCATGCGGAGCCGGTCGTTTCCAAGTCCGAGTCTTACGTCATCACGGCTGGGCGCCACAGGCGCGACGCGGGAGCCCGTGCCGGCGAGTGCCGTGCCCTACCGGCGTGGCCGGGCTCCGGGTGCGCGGCACTCTTCCAGCGAACGCCGGCGGTACCGAGACGGTACGCCGGCGTGAACAGACGCGATCGTGAGTCACGGTCGGGCGGACGGCACCGGCGAGGGGCGCGTACTGAACAGAGGCCCCACGGGCGATGGGATCTCGCCAAGCGGGCTGCCGCGCAGCAGTTGGACCAGATGGAGCCCGCGTGGAGCGTCTGGTACGGCATGGGCACGCGCCGCGGGCAGCCGCGCCATCTTGACCTTGGCGTCGAGTCGGTGCATGGCAGGGGTCTCACCATCGTCGCCGCTCTCGCCGGCGATTCCGCTTCCCGACGGCTCGGGTAAGACGGTCTGGGCGCGCTGGGGACTTCCCTCCGGACACGACACTGGCGTCTCCACGAATACGTCGATCCGGCGCCCTCCGTTTCACTAGCCTCTATGCACCGACTGGTCAGGGGCGGCCTGGGTGGGCGGCAAGTGGCTCACCGGTCACGCGGGTCACGGGTGGGGGGAATTCGTCGCCGCATCTTCTGTGTGGGGTGGTTCCCAGACTGAGGGGTCGTGGGCGAAGAGGATTCGTCGGGGGTCGAAGGTGGTCAGGCGGTCCAGCCAGGGTCGGTAGGTGGGGAGGGGCTGGGCCAGGCCGTGGAGGGTGGCCTGGCGGGCGAGGTAGTCGGAGGAGAATTCGGATGCGAAGTCGTGCGCCTGGCCGGCGAGGATGACGGTGCCGTCGCTCTGCCGGACCACCAGCGACTGGTGCCCGGCGGTGTGCCCGGGAGTCGGGATGATCCAGACTCCCGGCCAGACCTCGGCCTCGCCGGCGATCTCGTCATAGACCGCACCCGGGAAGTCGACGAGCTCGTCGATCGTGTAGTCGCCTCCGCGAGCGGTGGCCAGCTCCGTGGCCTGCACCAGGATCGGCGTGCCGGCCAGTGAGGGGTTGCCTCCGCAGTGGTCGAAGTGGAGGTGGCAGTTCATGACCAGGGAGACGTCCGCCAGGGTGACTCCGGCGTCGGCCAGGGCGCCTTCCAGACCGCTTCGCCTGGGCCGGTAGTGGGCCTCCGTCTCGGGGTCCGCGGCGCCGATACCGGTGTCGAAGAGGATGAGCCCCTCGTCGCGCCGCACCAGATAGGCGAGGACGGGCTCGACCCTCGGCTGCGGGCCCCCTGTCTCCGATGCGGGCCGGACGAAGTACCCAAGGTCGAGCCGGCGCACCGCCGTGTCGTTCCCCATCTGAGCATTTTCGCAGGGCGTTGTGTCATTTCCAGACGTCTCGCTGAAAGCGGATTTCCGGAGGAACGCGTACCTACTTCAGAACGCGGAAGTACCAGGGGACCGGATGACCCTCGTGTTCTGGGGTTCGGCGTGATCGGACCATTTGTGAGGCCGTGCCGTCGAGGGGGCCAGAGGGCCCAAAAATCACGCTGTATACGGGCGTTGCGTTCCGGCGCAGGTCAAAGCGGACTACCTGTCCAGGGGATGTGAGGCGGCCCGCCGCTCGCGAGGATGCGAGGAGAGCGCATTCGCCTGCTCGGGTGCGGCCAGCCCGCCGGGAGACGGGTGGGAGGAGATGACGCGACATGGTGGTAGGCGAAGTGAGCAAGTTCGAGCGCTTCTTTCGCGCTGCCGCAGAACTGGACGTCGACAAGGACGACCTGAAGCGCTACCACGACTTCCTCGACCAGAAGGTCTACGACCTGCTCGTCATCGGCCAGGCTTCGGCGAAGGCGAACCGCCGCGACATCCTGGAGCCCCATGACCTGCCCATCACCAAGGGCCTGCAGGAGATCATGTACGTCTTCCGCGATCTCGATCGGGAGATCGAGGTGAGTCCCATCCTGGATCGGCTGACGGCCAGGCCGCCCCTTGACGTGACCCTCAGCGAGGAGACCGAGGAACGGCTGCCCATGGTGGTGGGAGGGCTGACGATGGCACTCGCGCGTGCTTTCAAGGTCCTCGATCCGGAGACGAAGAATCCGCAGACCCGGGATTGGGAGCGGGTCGAGCGGATCTTCGAGTTGCTGCTCTAGGCGGACGGCGAGATCGGAAGGGACCGGTACCGATGGCCACCGAGGACGAGGCGGCGCTACGCGAGGAACTCCGCATGGTGGAGGAGGACCTGACGAGGCTGCGGCAGACGGCGGCGGAGCTGCGTGAGCGCGTCGGGGAGCGCGCCGACTCCCCGACCGACTCGGCCGAGATCTCCACGCTGATCACGATGGCGGAGGAGCAGGAGGCGTTCGCCGAGACGCTGGAAGCCAGGCGCGAGGAACTGCTACGCCGGCTCGGCGAGCAAGAGCAGGCCGGGCGGTGAACAGGCGGGCGGTAGCAGGCCCAGGGTGAGCAGGCCCACGGTGACACGGGGAGCAGGTCCGCGGTGAGCGGGTGGGCGGGCCGTGAGCGCCGGGCCCGCGGTACCGCAGGAGTTCGGGTGCGTCAGTGCATTTCGAGGGGCACTTTGTGGAAGGGCGGAGGGAAGGCCTCGTCGAGGACGTACCGATCGTTCGGCGTGAGCCTGATGCCCACCGCCGCGCGGTTCTGGTAGACGTGCCCCGGTGTCCCCATCTTGGGGATGGCGTTGACGTTGTCGTGGCCGATCACCCAGGCGAGCGCCACCTGCGCCGGGGTCGCGTCATGCCGTTCGGCGACGCCGCGCAGCGCGGGATGGTTGAGCAGCTCGCCCTGCTCGATGGGGGAGTACGCCATGATCGGGATCTGGTACTCCTGGCACCAGGGCAGCAGGTCCCACTCGATGCCCCGTCGCATGAGGTTGTAGAGCACCTGGTCGGTCTGGACCCCGGCGCTGCCGGGAAGCTGCGAGAGATCGCGCATGTCGGGCTCGTCGAAGTTGCTCACGCCCCAGTGCCGGATCAGGCCCATGCGCATGAGCTCGGCGAAGCCCGCGAGTGTCTGCTCCAGCGGGATCGGCCCCCGCCAGTGCAGCAGGTAGAGATCCAGATGGTCGGTGCCCAGGCGGCTCAGGCTGCCCTGGCAGGCGGCGATCGTGCCGTCGTAGGTGGCGTGGTGCGGCAGGACCTTGCTGACGAGGAACACCTCGTCCCTGCGCCGGGCGATCGCCTCGCCGACGAGGATCTCCGTGGCGCCGTCGGCGTACATCTCGGCGGTGTCGACGACCGTCATGCCGAGGTCCAGCCCGAGGCGCAGGGCGGCGATCTCCTGCTCCCGGAATGCCGGGTTCTCGGCCATGTGCCAGGTGCCCTGCCCGAGGACCGGGATCACCTCGCCGGATGGAAGTGTGACTGTGCGCATGGTCGTCAGCAGCATGGCGGATTCCCCTCGAACGAACATGACCCCCGTCATGGTCCGAGCCGGCCGCGAGGACGTACGTCCGGCCTGGTCGCACTACGTTTTCCAGCGTACGCTCCGCGGGGGCGCGATCCTTGTCCGGACCTCGCCCCCGCGTCCCGCGCCGACCACGAGCTGCATGTACTTGGTCCGGTTCCAGTTCGGCCCCGGGTCGGGCCGCCAAGCGGTGAGGCCGGCGGCGGCTTCGGGCCGGGGTCGGCGCGGGGTGCGTCAGGCCGGTACGGCCCGCGTGGGACGCCGGGGGAAGCGGTGGGCCGCGACGGCCGCCGCGAAGGACGCCATGAACCCCTCCAGGTCCTCTCCCCCCGAGGTGATGACCCCCTGGTCCTGACCCGCGGTGACGTGGGCCGGCCCCAGCAGCTCGGTGCCCTCGCCGAGCGCGCCGATGGCCTTGCCATGCTTGTAGGCCTCGGCCACGAAGTGGACCGCGTCCCCGTCCTCGGCCAGAGCCCGTACGCTCTCCTCCCCGCCCGGCACCGCCACGGCGTCGTACAGCACGGAGGCGGTGGTCGGCAGCGGCCTGGTCACCGCGACCCGCTGGCCGCCGGTTCCCTGTACGGCCCCGCCGTGCGCGGCGAGGACCTCGCAGAAGGCGCCCCTGGCCGTGAGGTCCGACACGAGGGCGTCGACGTGCGTGCCGTCCACGCCGTCGGCCACCAGCAGCGCGATCTTGCGGGTGGCGATGGTGTTCGCCGGCTCGTTGTCCATGCTGAGCGCGGGGGAGCTGCGGCCGTGGTTGGGGGCGAGCGGCTGGCCCGGTGCGTCCACCCCGATGCCCGCGGCGACCCGTACGGCCAGGTCGTGGTCCACCTCGTTGAGGTTGCGTACGACGCCTTCCTGGACGTGGCGGGCGTCGACCTTGCCGAGCTCGAAGCGGAAGGCCGCGATGATGTGCTCCCGCTCCCAGTCGGACATGCTGTTCCAGAACAGGGTGGCCTGGCTGTAGTGGTCGCTGAAGCTCTCGCTGCGCTTGCGGATCTTGTGTCCGTCGACCCGCTCCTGGTAGTGGGTGTAGCCCTTCTCGCCCGCCGGTTCCGGCCAGCCGCCGTCCAGGGAGTTCGGATGGTAGGCCGCCCGGCCCTTGTTGATCTGCATCTGGTGGTAGCCCTCGCGGTGGTGGTTGTGCACCTCCGCGATCGGCCGGTTGACCGGGATCTGCGGGAAGTTCGGACCGCCCAGCCTGATCAGCTGCGTGTCGAGGTAGGAGAAGGCGCGGCCCTGCAGCAGCGGATCGTTGGTGAAGTCGATTCCGGGGACGACGTTGCCGAGGTGGAAGGCGATCTGCTCGGTCTCGGCGAAGAAGTTGTCGGGGTTGCGGTCGAGCACGAGCCGCCCGACGGGACGGACCGGCACCTGCTCCTCAGGGATGATCTTGGTCGCGTCGAGGATGTCGAAGTCGAAGGAGTGCTCGTCTTCCTCCGGTACGAGCTGGAGGCCGAATTCCCATTCGGGGTAGGCGCCGCGCTCGATCGACTCCCACAGGTCGCGGCGGTTGAAGTCGGGGTCCTTGCCGGCGATCTTCTGCGTCTCGTCCCAGACGAGGGAGTGCTTGCCGAGCTTGGGCTTCCAGTGGAACTTCACGAAGGTCGCCCGGCCGTCCTCGTTGACGAGCCGGAAGGTGTGCACGCCGAAGCCCTGCATCATGCGGAAGCTCCGGGGGATGGCACGGTCGGACATCAGCCACATCATCATGTGAGTCGTCTCAGGCTGGAGCTGTACGAAGTCCCAGAGTGTGTCGTGCGCCGATGACGCCTGCGGGATCTCGTTGTGCGGCTCGGGCTTCACCGCGTGCACGAAGTCCGGGAACTTGATCGCGTCCTGGATGAAGAACACCGGCATGTTGTTGCCCACCAGGTCGAAGTTGCCCTGCCGCGTGTAGAACTTCGTCGCGAACCCCCGCACGTCCCGGACCGTGTCGGAGGACCCCCGCGATCCGGCGACGGTGGAGAAGCGGACGAACACCGGTGTGCGCAACCCCGGCGTGGACAGGAACTCCGCCTTGGTGAGGGAGGCCAGCGAGCCGTCGTAGGGCTCGAAGTACCCGTAGGCCCCGGAGCCCCTCGCGTGGACGACCCGCTCGGGGATCCGCTCGTGGTCGAAGTGGGTCATCTTCTCGCGGAAGTGGAAGTCCTCCATCAGCGTCGGGCCGCGTTCGCCCGCCTTCAGGGAGTTGTCGGTGTCGTCGACCGGAATGCCCTGGTCGGTGGTGAGGAAGGAGCCCTCCTGGTCGACGCGGTAGGCGTCGAGCTGCCGGTCCTTGTCGGTACGGTCGTCGCTGGTCATGGTCGTATCCCCCCGGGTCGAGCAAGATCAGATGCGGGCGTCGCGGTGCAGGCGGTTGAGCGCGAGCACCAGGGCTGTGCCGTACACCGTGTGCGCCGCGGCCATGACCGTCTGGCGTTCCGGCCTGTCGCGGTGGATCGGCGGAAGGATTCCGAGGCCGGGCACCCATCCCTGGTAGCTGACGGCCCAGATCGAGAGGCCGTACACGACGCCCAGCGGCAGCCGGGGCCGGCGGTCGTCCACGACCACGGCGAACAGCGCGCCGCAGGCGGCTCCGAAGCCGAAGTGCGCGACCGTGCCCAGCACGCCTTCACCGGTCTTGGGCCGGTGCTTCGGGCCGGGGAGCGCCGCACGGGCGATGCGCTTGGGCGGATGCTCCCCCATCAGCCCGGCCCGGTCGCCGGCGAGCATCACGGCACTCATCGCGGCCGTTGCCAGCACGCCGCTGACGGCGCCCTTGACGAGGTTGCGCATCATTGCCGCTACCTGCCCTCGCTCGCATGCGGGAAAACCGATGATCGATTCAGGGTTTCCCCGCCGCCTCACCAGGCAGGATGCCGTCGAAGGCGGGTCGTCAGGGCATCGCCGAGTCGGAGTCCTGGCCGGACACGGCGAGCACGCCGTCGATCTCGGCGAGCGCGGCGGTCAGCTCCGAGATCCGGCCGGGACCGTGGACGGTCAGCCACAGCGAGACCGCCGCCTGGTCCTTGTGCAGGGTCCGCTGGTCGACGGACAGCTGGGTGACGCTGAACCCGCGCCTCGTGCACTCCGCCAGCACCCGCCGCAGCACGCCCCGGCCGTCGAGGTAGGTCAGGTGGAGCCGAGCGGGGGCGTACTTGGAGCGCGGCAGCCGGGCGGCCAGGGGGGTGAGAACGAAGACCGCCGCGAAGTGCCCCGCCGTGACGATGGCGGCCAGCAGCCACAGCCCCGCCCCCGCCGCCATCCCCACGGCGGCGGTGAGCCAGATCGTCGCGGCGGTGGTGAGCCCGCGCACCGCGTCCTGCCGGACGAAGATGAGACCGGCGCCGATGAAGCCGATGCCGGACACGATCTGGGCGGCAACCCGGGACGGGTCGAGGATGACGCGGTCCCCGAGGACGTCACCGAAGCCGTACTTCGACACCAGCATGACGAGGGCGGCGGCGAAGCCCACCAGCGTGTGGGTGCGCAGCCCGGCGCTCTTCTGCCTGATCTCCCTTTCGAGGCCGATCGCGGCCGACAGCACGAACGCCAGGACCAGCTCCCCGACCTGCTTCCAGCCCTGCCCGGCGAGGTCACCCAGATATGCGAGCGCCATTGACCCAGGTTAGATCACGCCATGGTCACGGCAGGGAATCACGGACGCCGCCGGGCCGGTGGGGGGGGCTACGGAGAGGCCGACGCGAGAGCCTCCGCGAGCACGCGCGGGGCCTCGGCCAGCGATGGGCCGTACCACGTGAGGTGCCGGCCGCTGACCAGGGCGGCCGGGACGCCAGGGAAGAACCCGGGGCCGTCGTCGGGCGTGAACCGGTACGGCTCGTCCGGCAGCACGACCAGGTCAGGATGGGCCGCCAGCAGCTCGGGCAGCGGGATGCGGGGATAGCGCTCGGCGTGGGAGGCGTAGATGTTGTGCACCCCCAGGCGCCGGAGCAGGTCGCCGGTGAAGGTGTCGCGTCCCACCACCATCCACGGCTTGCGCCACACCGGGATCACGGCACGGCGGTCGCCCCGCGTGAGGTCGGCGGCCCAGGCCCGCCCGGCGGCGGCGAGCCACTCGGGCTCGGGCAGCCCCATGGCGGTGACGAGCATCCGCCGCAGCGAGGCGAGCGCGTCGTCGAGCGTGCGGATGACCGTGACCCAGACGGGCACGCCGGCCGCCCGGAGCGCGTCGAGGTCGACGACGCGGTTCTCCTCCTCGTTGGCCAGCACCAGATCGGGGCCGAGGGCCACGATGGCCGCCACGTCGGGGTTCTTGGTGCCGCGCACCCGCGTGACGTCGAGGCCGGCCGGGTGCGAGCACCAGTCGGTGGCCCCGGCCAGCAGGCCCGGCGCCGTGGCCGCGACCGACTCCGTCAGCGAGGGCACGAGCGACACCACCCGGCGTACCTCGCCCGGGAGCCGGACGGGAAGGCCGAGATCATCGTGAAGCGGGGACGAGTGGATCACAGCGCCCCTCCCGCCTGCCTAACGGTTCGCGCCCACTGGGCCTCGCGGATCGCCGGGGTCAGCAGCGCGCAGTCGTCGCACATCCCGCCGCCGGGTACGCGGTAGTACAGGCAGCAGCTCGTCCTGACGAAGAAATGGTGGCCGGGCGCGGGCTCGGCGGGCTCACCCGTGCCCGCCAGCACGCCGAGCCGGAGCACCTCGCCCACCAGCCGCGCCGCGGGCGGCCCGAGGTCGGGTCGCGCGGCCGGAAGGGTGCGGAGCGTCCCGGCCAGCGCGGACGCGGCGTTGCCCCACAGGAGCGAGGGAGCGATCTTCGTGACCTGCTGGAAGGCTTCCACCAGCGGGTCGAGCAGCTCGGCCACGACCGCCTGGTAGACCACCTCGGCGCACTCGGCCTGTCGTACGGTCGCCCAGCCCGCCGTACGGGGCGTCCACAGGGGGAGGGGGCCGGTCGGGGCCGCTCGCCAGCGCATGTGCGCGGAGGCGTGGACGGGAACCAGGCGGTGGGCGGTGGCGGCCCCGACGACCGGGGACCACAGCCGCGCCGCCAGCCCCTGGAACAGGATCGAGGCCGCGACCCGGCTCTCGCCGGTGCCGAGTCGCCGTTCGAAGTCGGCGACCCTCGCCCGCAGCGCCCCGATGTCGGAGGAGAGCTCGCCGAGCGGCCGCCAGGAGGGGGCGTCGTCACAGCCGGGCTCGGTGCAGACCGCGAAGTACGGCCCGATGGCGGACACGTCGGCCAGGGCCGTCACGACCAGCCCCGGATCGGCCACCACGCCGGGACCTCCGCGTCCACCGCCCATCGAGCGCCTCCCGCGCCGGGAACCTGTCGATGCCAGGGTAAGGCGAGGGCGGAGGACCGTGGTCAGACGATCTCCATGGCCTCGGTCAGGGGAAGGCCGTCCGCCTGCTCGGTGAGGATCCGTGCGGGTATGGCCGCCACGCCGTCGATCTGGACGTTCAGCTCGGGGGTGGTCAGCGCGTCGAGCACCGCGATGGAGTGCGCCGGGTAGCCGCCGTCGGGGTACCACCGGGCGAACACCTGGTGCCGAGCCCTGCGGCTGCCCTCCAGGTGCTCGGTTCCGGTGACCATCGTGAACAGTCTCACGAGGTTGTCAGGCCCCGCGCCCATCGACGCGAGCAGGGTCTCGATGTTGAGGAAGATCTGCAGGCTCTGGGTCTCCGCGTCCACGCCCGCGAGGGTGCCGTCCGGCAGCAGCCCGAACTGGCCCGAGATCAGCACCAGCTCGTGGTCGGACGGTACCGAGACCAGGTGGCTGTACTGGGAGAGCGGCGCGGCCACGCCCGGCGGATTCCAGCGACGGATCATCGGTACCCCTCTTTCCTCGGCGGGCATGACGCTGATCTCCCGGCCGTCGTGACGCCGTAGATCGTCAATGGTATTCACGCGTCCCGCCGATCACGCGGCGGCACGCGCGGCGGCGGCCGGACGCGCCTGCCCCGCACCCGGCAG
>NZ_JBFBIK010000134.1:0-19292 GCF_040685555.1 Sphaerisporangium sp. NPDC088356 | reverse complement strand
ATACGCCCCTGGACTGCGAAAACTCATTATTTAGTTCAGTTAACTTGTAGCACCAGCTCGGCCGCAGCGGCCCCTGCTGGTCGGGTCGGCCGGTGCGCAGCTCGTCACGGGTGATCCATTGCGGCCACCAGGGGCCGGATTCGGCCTCTTGCCGCCAGCCGTCCAGCCAGGCGCAGATAGTGCTTATGGCATCGAGGTGCCCATCCGCAGTGATTCCTCTGCGCAGGGCTTGGGCCAGCAGCGCGAGCGGTCCGGTGATGCCGTGTGCGATGCCGAGGTTCGCGTGCCCGCCGGGGAAGTCGTCGGACTGCCTGACGTAAGGATCGTGGAAGACCCACCAGCCGGGCAAGGTCTCGCCGTCGATGCGCAGCGGCTTGGTGAGGCCGACCAGGTAGGACAGGATCCGTCCCAGGGCGTCGCTACCAGGGGCGTGCTGGAGGAGGTGTGCGCCGATTCCGGTCAGGCCGTGGAGCAGGTCGTATTCGGCGAAGGCCGGGGCGTCGCCGCGGTCGATGCGGGCCTGGGCGAGGTCGACCCGACGATGGGTGAGCGCGGTGACGTAGGTGTCGATGGCGGTTAGGGCTTCCCCGTAGCGCGCGGCCCCGTCGGCCCCGGCCGCGTGGAGGATGAAGGAGATCGCGGGGGCGCCGAAGTGAAGCCCGGTGTCGTTGGCCGCGCTGATCTCGGTGCCGGCCGCCGCCGTCACCCAGGAGTGCGCGGTACGCCAGCTGCCCGCGCTGGCGTGGGCGCGTTCGATGTGGAGCAGTGCGATACCAGCGGCGCCCGTGGCCAGCGACTGGGCACGCCAGCGCTGATCGGCAGGGTTCGGTTCGGGCGACATCAGTCGCTGAGCGAGCGCCTCTGTCGCGGTGGTGGGGGCAGAACGGATGGGCGCGCTCATCGCTGTGACCTCTGGTCGTGAGCGGCTTGGCGCAGGGCTACGGCGCGGGCCAGGCGGTGGGTGAGGTGTTCGCGGTCCGGGTCGACGCCGATGGCGCGGACGTGGTGCATGTGGAGCAGAGACCGGAGCACGGGGCGGGGATCTCGCTGCTGGCCGAGCTGGTCACGGTAGGCGGTAAGCGTCGTCCGTCGTCGCTCCCATGTCTCTACTACGCTCTGGCCGCCGGGCAGGGCACGCAGCGTCGCCCAGTCGTCGCCGGGGTCGGCCAGCCGCAGCGTCTCCTCCCTCAGGGACCGGTCCACCGTGCCTGGCTTCTGGGGGAGGCGGTCGATCAGCCAGTGAAGGCCCTCACCGGGCGTTTCGGCGTAGGAGATGGCGAGGTCGACCAGGCCGGCCGCGGTAACCGCATCGGGGGACGTACCAGTACGGGCCGTCAGCTTGATCTGCGCGAGGGCGGCGGCCGAGTCTGCGGCGAAGGCCTCATGCGCCGAGGCCAACGTCGTACCGTGACCGTAGCGTCCGGCTTCGGGCTGGTAGGTGGCGAGCTGCAGTTGCGGCACCAGGCCCAGGCCGCGTAGGTCGGCGGCCCACGCGCCGACCCGCGCGGCGGCCTCCCCGTACAGGGCGGACGAGGGCAGGGGCAGGTACAGGCCCAAGTGCTGCTCGAGGTCAGGGCGGGTCATCTCGCGGTGGCGTCGGAACCACCACAGCGGTGGGTCGTCCCAGCCGTCGAGGAGACGAGGCAGGTGATCCGTAAGGATCTCGTCCTGGCGGTCCGGATGCCCATGGATCTGTGCGTACAGCCATGGGGAGCAGCCAGGTAAGTGCCCCCCATCGAGCGGGAACCGCCTCCTAGGCGGTCGCTCGGCGGTCCGGGGCCGGGCCAGACGCAGGGCGATGAGGAGTTCGTGGGCGCGCCCCAGCCAGGCCAGGTCGGCGGGAGCGGGTGACTCGCGTAGCTCGACTTGGTGAGCGCGGTCGAGACGGGCGCGTAGTAATGCCCGGTGCAGGGGTCGCCCGAGGTCGAGGGGCAGTCGCTGGTCGCTCTCGCACAGTACGACGGCCGCCGGGACGCGCAGCCGGCGACGCCAGGCATCGAGCGCGCTCTCCCAGTCGGGCAGTGCGGCGTTGTGCGCGGGCAGATCAGTGACCCGCAGGAGCCAGCGGGCCGAGGAGAGAACGGTCCGGCCGTAGCGAAGGCGTGGCAGGTAGGGCAGGCGTGTCGCGGCCCCCCAGTCGAAGGCCTTGTAGACGGCGCACCGCGCGGTGGTGACCTCGGCGAGGAAGCGGGCGAGCGGCGGAGTGAGACTCCCGGCCTCCAGCGCATGCAGGACCCTTGGCTCGACGCGCCTGCCGGTCGACAGCTGCACCAGGTACAACTGGCGGGCATCGGCGCTGACCGCGAGATCGCGTAACTCGATCAGGCCACCATGGGGGGCACGGTGCTCGGACAGGGAGATCGTCTGGGCCAGCAGTTGTGGCGTGCGCGCCACGTTCTCGCTGCGCCGACGACGCGGCGGGAACGACAACTGCGCCGCGACCGCGTTGGAGTCGTCGGTACTCAGCACGCCGTAGGCATCGGCCAGGCCCTGGTGTTCCGCCTCAGGTAGCAGGTCCGCGAACCGCCCGGCCATGCTGCTTCCCGGGCGCGGAACTCCGGTGACGAGGAGACCGAATGCCCCGTGCCGCATGGCTTCAGGCGACGCGGCGTGGATCTGGAAGGCCAGCTCGGCTCGGGGCGGCAGGAGCATCTCGGCGGGGTCGCCGACCGTCAGCGTGCGGATCAGGGACTCGGTCAGCACGATCTCCTCACCGCCGTCGATCACAGTCTGCTGGACCAGGGCGAGCAGGGTCTCGTCACGTTCGGTCAGCGTGCGCGCGGAGCTCCCCAGCGCCGAGCCCAGGTAGCCGGCGGGTACTCCCAATCCGGTGTCGGCCTGCACCAGTTCCTGGACCGGAACGACGGCCCCCGTGCCGTAACGCTGACGGAACCGGACGTGGAAGTCCTTCCACCGGGGATACCCAAATGGATACGGCGTCAGGCGCAACAGCGCGGAGGCGGCGGCCTCCGCCTCACGGATCACCGCCTCTGGCACGGTGATCTCACAGTCCAGGCCCAGGTCGACGACCAGCGGTTGCGCCGTGGTGTCGCAAATCGCTCTCATTCGGTCGGCCACTGTCGTCCTGATCGCCTGACCGGTGGCGGGGGACGTACTGCAGTTATGGCGTGACAGCTCGTCGTGTATCGCACGAAGTTCGGCCACCAGACCAGCCAGATCGGGCAGTTCGTCGGCACTGGCCACCTCAAGCTGCGCGCGGACGTGCCCCAGAGCATCAGGGACGCTCATCGGCGCTTGGAGGCTGGTGAGCAGGATGCGCTGGCTGACGAGTTCGGTCAGCATCTCGCTGATCTGCTCGGGTGCCGTGGACGGGTAATCTGCCGCCAGCCACTTGGCCAGATCACCGAACCGGACGGGCTCTCGGGCGATCTCCATCGTGGCGCGCACTGGCTGGGTATGGCGGACGGACACCTCCAAGGGGGCGAACCCCCCGGGATGGCTGTAGGGCGGCTGACCGGGAACCACGAGCCGTTCACCGCGTACGAACGCCGAGCCGTTCGCGATCACTGGCAGTCGCGCCAGCAGGCCGGGGTGCCGCTCCAGGCGGTTGACGACTTCGCCGACCCACTCGGCATCCGCCCGGGCCGCCGTCCGGTGGCCCTCTCCCCAGCGCACGACCGGCTTGCCGCCCACCCGGACGGCAGCCACCCCCGCGAACAGACCGAACGGGGTAGCTCTGCCCTGCCAGCGCAGCAGGTACGACGCCAACGAGAGGACGAGGCGGCGGACCTGGCGGGCATCCGGCTGGTGACCGGCCAACGCCTTCTGGATCTGTTCGAACAGGACCGGGCTGGCGACCTCCACGGCCCGTTGGACCTCTTGTCGCGGCCACACCTCTGCCAACCACATGGACCCCTGTTTCACCACGGCGTCGGACAGGTCTGGGCCTTCGGCGGGCAATGCCAGCCCGCCGGGGTAGGTCGTGGCGCGAACCAGGAGCACCCCGGCGTACCGGTAAAGCAGTCTGTCCACCGCCGCCATCCGCCCTTCCTTTCCTTCGATGCCATGCAGAGGGCTGCCGGTGCGCTGGTCCCGGCGCACCGGCAGCGGCTTTCTTCGTCAGGCGGGGTCGCCCAACGCGGACGTGCAGGCGGTGCCCGAGCACGTAGAGCCGCAGTTGTCGCTGGTGTCGCGTAGCAGTCCGGGGACCGGCAGGCCGGCCTCGACCACGCGAACGTCGAGCGTGAACTCCCGGTCGAGCATTGTGGCGCTCTTCGCCATCTGGATCACTCCTTCTCGGTGGGGTTGTGTGGGACGCCCTGGCCTGCTGCAGGCCAGGAGATGATGACGCGGACATGCCGCTTGGTGATGACGAATCCGTCGGGAAGTTGCTCGTCGGGGGTGTCGGCCGGGTAGGCGGCGATGCGCGGGCCGGGTCCGCCGCGGTGGTCGTGGTCCCAGACACGTATCTGCTGAGCCAGGGCCTCGGCGAGCGCGGCGGCGTCCGGCCCGAAGGCATGCGCGCCGAACTCGACCGTGGCCTCGTCCACCGGCCGCAGGGCGAGGTAGGCGAAGCTGCCGGCGTCGACCACGGCGGGGCTGGCGATGCGGTTGACCGGGGCGACCAGACCGGTGTCGAGGGTGCCGTCCACCGTGATCAGGCAGAACCCTTCCAGAGCGGTCGCCAGCCATAGCTGAAGCGTGTCGAACGGCTCCATACGGCCGACCGTCACCCCCGACCATGCCTCCACCCGCGTGGTGTCGAGCGCACCCTTTAGCAGGTCGGCGTCGACTGGCCACGCGTCGTCGAACCGCAGGCCGATCTCCTTGCCACGCAGCAGCAGTAGGCGTTCGGCATGTGCTCCGGCTCCCTGCATCTTGACGAAGCCGCAGATCTTCGCCGATCGGCTGACCAGGTGGTCTCCCGCCCGTACGAAGGTGATCGAGCGGGTCAGGCCCCGCATGCGCAATGGGACGGTGATGGTCCCGCCGTCGGCGAGCTGGTGCACCCAGGCTGGGGGGATGTCCCATGAGCCAGCGGTCACGATCAGCCTGTCGTACGGGGCGTGCTCGGCGCACCCGTCCTCGCCGTCCGCCAGCACGACGTTCACCCGCGTGTACCCGGCCTCGGTCAGGCACAGGCGGGCGCGGTCGATCACATCCAGGTCGATGTCGACGGTCGTGACCTCGCCGTCCTCACCGACCAGCTCTGCCATCAAGGCGGCGTTGTAACCGCCTGACCCGATCTCCAGGCACCGCATGCCCGGGTGGAGCGCCGCCTGCTCCAGCATCATGGCCTGGATCTGCGGCGCCGATACCGAGCTGATGGTGATGCCGGGCTCGTCCCGCTTGGTGACCACGATGTCCTGGGCGTACGCCTCCTCCAGCGCCGCCTCGGGAGCGAAGAGGTGCCGGGGCACCGTACGGAACGCTGCCTCGATCTGCTTCGACACGATCAGCCCCTCGGCCACGAGCTCGTCCGCGAGCCTCCCTCGCAGCTCATCGGCACGGGTTGAGTCGGCGGTCACTTCAGTCACGCGATGTCCCTTCTCGCAATGCATGTAGTGGTACCTGGCTTACTTCGCCTGGGGTGGCCTTCGGGACGGCTTTCGTACCACCGGCGTATACCTGGACGTCCCCCAGTTGACCAACGCGGCGGAGGTAAGTGAACCGCTACGTAGCGTGAAGGTCGTGAACCTTGTTACCACCGCGTGAAGGTTGTGAAGGTTGGCTGGCGCGTCTCTCCAAGGGATTCACACACGGTAGACGTAGCGCTACCGTCGCTGGCAGGCAGGGAGACACGGGTGGCATATATGCCGACAGTTCTGGGAGAGATTCTGGGGCGCGCGGAGATGAATCCGCGCCAGCTCGCCGCGTCGATCAACGCATGGTTGGAGAGCCGCGGACTCGGCTCCCGGCGGATCGATCCCACCGCCCCATATGCCTGGGTGAGGCACGGCTACAAGCCCTATGACCCCATCCCAGCGGTTGCCGCCGCGGTGCTGTCGGAACATCTCGGTTACGCCGTCCGCGTCGAGCAGCTCTGGCCAGCGCGCCACCGTGGGGGCCTGCCCGCGGCCATCGACCTCGGTACGGGCACTAGCGTCGACGATATTGTCCAATCCCTGAGCGAGCTGACAACGCTCAGCACGGGTAAGCAGTCCGACGTCGCCGCCGTCTCCGGTCCTGACCTGGCAGCGGCCGTCCTTGACGGGCTGCAGGCGACCTTGAGCTGGACACGTCGCAATATGGGCCAGGAGCGCATCCTTCCCGCCCAGGTGCAGTTGATCGGCGCCCACGTGGCGGCACTACGCAAACTCGATGACCGCCATGGCGGCGGCGCCCTCAGCCTGAGGTACGTCACCAGTGAGTTGCGCAACGTCTTGGACCTGGTCGGGTCCTCCGACTACGAACCCACCGTCGGGCGAGAGCTGATGACCATCGTCGGAGACCTGGCTCAACTCGTCGGCTGGGTCCACTTCGACGCCCACCGCTACGGCGCGGCCGAGCGGTACATGCTGCTCAGCGAGAGAGTCGTCCGTGCCCTAGACGATCTCGGCCGCGCCACCAATGCCATCGGCATGCTCTCTTACATCTCCGCATTCGCCGGACACGGCCAAGAGGCGGTGCATATCGCACAGGCCGCCGAGCGGTGCTGCCCAGACGACCTCGTCCTTCGAGCCCGCGTCACCGGCCGCATCGCCACGGCCGCAGCCGCCGCCGGTGACCTTTCCGGGTTTCGACACGCCTCAGAGAAGGCCAGGGAGCTACTGGACTCGGCCAGCGACGCACCAGCCTATTTGTACTACCTGGAGCCCGAGCAGCTCATCGCCGAAGCGGGTCAGGCGCTCGTCGTCTTGGGCGAGCACATGACGGTGTACCGCAAGCCCTTGTTGAAGGAGGCGATCAGCCTGCTCGCCCCCGTCTCGGCGCCCGGTGCCCGGCCGCACTACCCGCGCTCGGCTCTGCTGCATGGCGCTTTTCTCACCAAGGCATATCTTTTGAATGGCGAACTGGAAGCAGCCGTCGACGCGGCGCGCGCGACGATCACCCGGCTCAGCGACGTCCAGTCCTTGCGCGGAATCACCTACCTGCGGCAACTGCGGCCTGCCTTCGCCCGGCGCAGCCGCTCCCCAGTAGTCTCAGAGTTCCTCCCCGACTTCGATAGGGCACTTTCGCAGGCATGACCAGCACCACCAAAGCACTAGAACCAGGGCTTGTCGTCGAGTCGCGTCCCTACGACCATCCGGATGCCTCGCGGCTGGTGCGCGCGCTGTTTGATGACCAGACCAGCCGCTATGGCTACGCCGATCCTTTCGAGGCCGACCCCGCCGCCTACGCCCCACCCAGCGGTCTGTTCCTCGTCGGGTACCTCGACGAGATCGCCGTGGTCTGCGGCGGCTACCGCACCTTCGATGCCCGCACCGCCACAGTCGAGATCAAGAAGATGTACACCACCCCCGATCTGCGTGGCCACGGCCTTGGACAGCGCATCTTGACCGAACTTGAACGCGCCGCCGTGCTAGGCGGGGCCCGGCGCGCCATCTTGGAGACCGGCGTCCGCAATATCGCTGCCCTGACCCTGTACACCGGGGTCGGCTACCAGCCGACCGGACGCTACGTCGAAGGCCGTGACCCGGCTATCAACCGGGCGTTCGTCAAAGAGCTGTCCGGCCGACTCGCCACTCGCTGAGCAGGCGCGCCTCCCGCTCGGGGCTCAGCCCATGCTGCGCCAGTCGCTCGTGCCTGACTGCGGTCCCGCCCGCTTCCATCCATTCCCATGTGGCAGCCACCGTTTCGCGTAATGGCCGGCAGACGAAGCCTTCCGCTTGGGCCTTGTACGCGCTCATCTGCCACGCCGTTGGCAGGGTCCGCCAAATGGGGATCTCGGTCCACTCGCTCACCCCACGCCCGGCTAGCCACCACTCGTCCACCCATATGATCTTCGCCGCCGATCCGGTGACGTCCTGGCAGGCCTGAAGCATCCCGCCGTAGGTATCCCTGCCTGGCGGTGCGGCGAGGTTGTAGACCCCTACCGCGTTCTTCTCGATCATGCCGAGGGTGAAGCGGGCGACATCGCGCACATCGACCGGTTGGATGCTTCTACTTGCCGGAGCCGGGGCCAGGACATGCCCGCCTCGCCTGATTCGCCGCAGCCACCACGGCAGTCGCCCCACATACTCACCCGGCCCCAAGATGACGTGCGGCCGGATGAACAGCGCACGGTCAGCGAACTCTCGCCGGACCGCCAGCTCGCACCCCGCCTTTAGCGGGCCGTAGGCATCTGGATCCCATGAACGGCTGCCGGGATCCAGATCAGGGTCGCCGTCCCACAGCGGGGAGGACTCATCCACCGGCTTGTGGGGCCAGTGGCGGTAGACCGAGATCGTAGACATGTAGACATAGCGCGGAGCGCTGTCGGCTACTGCTCGCGCCACGTTGCGCACCAAGGCGGGCACGGCGCCCGCGACATCGAGAACGACGTCCCATGGGCCTTGCGCAGACAGGTCTTTCAGGTCCTTCGGCCGTTCCCAATCTCCGCGAATGAGCCGAACTCCGGGGGCAGTCGTCCCACTGAGGCCGCGGTTGAAGACCGTGACCTCCCATCCGCGCCGCGCAGCATCCGCCACGACAGCTCTGCCGACAAACCAGGAGCCACCCACGACCAGCAACCGCACCACAGCATCATCCCGCCAGCGCTGAAGGATGGCGAGCGACTGCCCTTAGGACTCGTCCGGTCGCGCCACTCATCGTGGTGCCTGACCACACGGTGGGTTGCCGACTCGCCGGACACCCAATGGTGCCCACGCTAGCCTCGGCACCATTGGGTCGGCATGATCACCGCGATGGCCGCTGTCCTCACCACCTGCGATACAGATATCCCGCCGACCCCTCCATGAGTGGGTAACGTCACCGCCTGGGACGGTGACGTCGGCTCCTACGTTGACGTGCTCGTATGGCTGGTCGGCCAGATGCTCGCCGACCCAAGCACTTCTACCGTAGCTACATCAGAACTCGACCGAACATGCCTAGGAGGCCCGCGATGACCACGGGTGTGCGCGCCCGCGAGATGAACCTCTACCGCCGCTACTTCGATCTGGTCGCCGCCGGCCGCAAGACCATCGAGGTCCGCGTCCAATACCCGAACTTGCGCACGCTGTCACCTGTCCAAGGCGGCGATGGCTGAGGCGATCAACGTTCGTGCTGGCGCGCCGTACGCTGCCAGCTCAGCGAGCTCGGTGAATGCCTTGGCGTACAGGGCGACCTCACGTGGTTGGGTCACGGTCAGTTCCGCGGACAGGGTCTCCACCAGGACCCGTTCGTCATCGAAGATCCAGAATCCGTTGGTGGGCCACATGGCACGGTCACGGATCGGGATGATCCCCAGGATGATGTTGGAGCGGGACGCCACGGTGAGCAAGCGACCGAGTTGGCCGGCCATCACTTCGGCGTCGCCGATCCGGGTCCGTAACGCCGCTTCCTCCAGGATGACCATGCAGCGGCGGCCACTGGAGTCAAGGACCTTCTGCCGCTGCAGCCGGGCCTCTACCGCCTGGGCGCTGTCGTCGGGGATCTCCCGGAACGCGACGACGGCGCGCATGAGAGCAAGTGCGTACTCAGCCGTTTGGAACAGACCGGGGATCAGCGACGGCTCGTAGATGCGGAAGCAGGCAGTCCGTTCGTACAGCGGAACCGCGGCTTGCTGGAGTCGCTGCAGGCCGGTGCGCTGCATTCGCCGCCATTCGACGTACATCTCGTCGATGGTGCGTAGCGATGAGACCAGGTCACCGGCCTGGTCATCGGCTCCGCAGTGTCGGCACCAGGTGCTGATGTCGTTCTCAGACGGTGTCTGGCGGCCGTGCTCGATCCTCGAAACCTTCGAGGAGTGCCATCCCGCCAGGTCGCCGAGATCCCGCCCGGTAAGCCGCGCGACGAGGCGGATCTCGCGCAGGCGGGCACCCAGGGCCTGTTTGGCCTGAACGACGGCGTGTGACGGTGATGGCATAAGTGCTGCTTACCGGGGGGCACGGACAGGGACAGGGGATCAGGCGGGCGTGTAGTCGCCGTGGTCGATACCGGCCGCCCACACCGCGTCGAACGCCGCCGCGCACAATTTCACCACGTCGGGCTCTTCGCACCACTCCACTCCAGCCCAGTCGCCGTCCCCGGTGAAGTGGTTGAACTGCACCCGGTCTCCGTCCAGTAACCAGAAGTCGTTGCCGGGCAGTGCGATCCCGGACGCCAGGCGGCGAGGAAGCCATCGTCCCTGTTCGCCCGCCATGAGGTTGGTGAAGGAGATGTCGTACTCGAAGCGGATGTACTCGGTCACCGGCTCTGACACGATCCGGGCCCGCTTGACCTCCACACCTCTACCGGTCGTTTCCCGCATCAGGCTCAGCCACGGCCGCCACCACGACGCCTCGTCGGCTGGGTCGTAGCGGTGGCCCGCCTTCCATGCCGAGAACATAGGGTCCTCGGCGGATACGGCGTACAGGTCACGCATCTCCAGATGGACCGCCGACCGCTCGCAGGAACGGAACAGCGCGGTCCACTGGTCAAACGTCGGCGCTTCGGCGCTCCAGGCCACTGGTCACCTCCAGCGCGGTCTTCGGGATCTCGATCACTGTCTCATGGCTGGGCATGTCCAACTGGGCGAGCACGGCCGGGTTGGTGATGAGCGGCCCCCGGAACACGTACGTTTCATCGCGATCAAGCACCAGGGGCGAACCCGTAGGGACGGCCACGCCCTCCGGCAGGAACGTCATCAGCTCCTTCGGCACTTCGACGAGGGTCTCGTGGTCGGCGAGGGCGAACTCGCCGAGCACGGTCGGATCGGTAACGATCCAGCCTTGGAGCACGTATTTGTCGCCGTCGTCGAACAGCGTCGGCGAACCGCCGTCAATGGTGTCCTTGCCGAGGAAACGTAGCGCCATGGGGCTTCTCCTCCGATCGGGGAGCGGATGACTACGCCACCAAGTTTGTGTGCTGTGCGTTACCGCCTCAAGGAGTTTGCGCGAGTTTGCACGGCGTGCTGTGGCCGTTGCCCGCCTCGCGGGCTGTTCCGCAAAGACGCTCAAACTTGTTGAGCCGCAGGTAGGGGCCTTCCTATCGTCAGGGCAGGCGCTCCCGTCCCTCCGCCTGTCCGGGCGCTTTGCACTTCACTGCCTGTAACGTGCCTCATTTCGATGAATGCCTGCTCGGCAACAACGGCCGCCGTTACTACGAAATCTGAGGGAGCGCGTGGTTCGGGCGAATGCGAAACCCCCAACTCCTGGGACGCACCGGAGAAAGGAAACAGCCATGAACAACCTGTCCAGGCAACCGTGGGGCCTCACCCGATCGGCCCCGTTCGCGTCTCCGACCGCCGCGCCGTACAGCGTAGAACTCGACCCGCTCACCCAGACCGGGCTATACCGCGACACGACGACCGGCCGGCTCGTCGAGGCCGGCAAGCACGGCACCAACAAGCAGACCAGCAAAACGCAGCGGACGGGCGGCAGCGGCGATGGGAAGGACCCTCAGCCTTCGGACCAGACCACGGTCACCGACTACGACAACGACTGACGGCCGTTCCTGTGATCCTGGTACTCACCTGCCTGGACGATCCGACAGCGGACATGGTCATCAAGCACCTGAACGAGCGTGAAGCACACGTTGCGCGGTTCGATCCTGGCGCCGACTTCCCCACCGACGCCGAGCTGTCGGCATGGTTCGGAGAAGTCGTCCCGCGCGGTGTCCTGACCACACGATCACGCCGGATCGTCCTGGAGCAGGTGCGGGCCGTTTACTACCGGCGGCCGACGCCTTACCTGCCCGACCGCCCGTCGCAGGTCGAGCGGTTCGTCGGGACACAGTCCCGCTTCGGGGTCGGCGGAATCCTCGCGGCCCTGCCGTGCTCATACGTCAGCCATCCGTGGGCGGTTACGGCGGCCGAGCACAAGCCGCTCCAGCTCGCCACCGCGCGCCGGATCGGATTCGAGGTCCCCGCAACTCTGATCACCAACCGGCTGGACGACGCCCGCGTGTTCGCCGCCGAGCACGGTCCCATCGTGTACAAGCCACTGCGAGCCACCCCATACACCGGTCCCAACGGGGAGCCCACCACCATCTGGACGGCTAAGGTCCAGTCCGATGACCTGGACGACAGCATCGGTGGCGCCGCGCACCTGTTCCAGACCCGTGTCGACAAGACAGCCGACCTTCGGGTGACCGTTGTGGGGGAGCGGGTGTTCTGTGTCCGGATCGATTCCGACCTGCTCGACTGGCGGCGGGACTACGACCGGCTCTCGTACAGGGTGATCGAGCCTCCTCCCGGTGTCGCTGAGGGTTGTCTCGCCTACGTCGGCGCACTTGGCCTGCGCTTCGGCGCATTTGATTTCGCGCTCACCGGGGACGGTGTTCCGGTATTTCTGGAGTGCAATCCCAACGGGCAGTGGGCCTGGTTGGAAGATGCCACCGGGTTGCCCATCGCCGCTGCCATCGCCGATCTGCTCCTGGAGGAGCCGACGTGACTGTTCATGAAGCCGTACGGCTGCGCCGTGCTCTCGCCGACCAGCTCGCCCGGGATGGATCCCTGCGTGGCCCGGGCTGGCGGGAGGCGGTCGAGTCCGTGGCGCGGGAACGCTTTCTCGGTTCGGCGATCGCCGGGGCCACCGAGTACGGCGACCGGTGGAAGGTGATCCACCGCGATGAGGTCGCCGAAGACGAGTGGCTGGAGCTGGCGTACCGGAACGAGACCTGGGTGACGCAGGTCGACGGGAAGTCGGTCGAGGGTGCGCGCGGCACCGTTTCGGGAATGCCCACGTCGTCGTCGACGCTGCCCGGCCTGGTGGTGCTGATGCTGGAGGCCGCGCGGATCTCCGACGGAGACAAGGTGCTGGAGGTCGGCACGGGCACCGGATACTCCACCGCGCTGATGTGTCATCGGCTCGGCGACAGGGCGGTGACCTCGGTCGAGTACGACCCGGCCGTGGCAGACCGGGCTCGCGACGCGCTCACCGCGACCGGGTACACGCCCACGCTCGTGACCGGTGATGGTCTTGCGGGTTATGACAAGAACGCCGAGTACGACCGGCTGATCGCCACCTGCTCGGTGCGCTACGTTCCGATGCCGTGGATGTGGCAGGTTCGCGATGGTGGCACGATCACCGCTCCGCTGACCGGGTGGATGCGCGGGGCCGCGTTCGCGCATCTCACGCTCGGTGGCGACGGTACGGCGAGCGGGCGGTTCCTTGAGGACGACATCTACTTCATGACCGCTCGCCCCCATGGGCCGCCGCCGGTGGCCTCTCCCTACCTCGCGAGCGGGGAGTTGAGGGAGAGCCGGGTGGATCCGCAAGTGCTGGACATTCCGGCCGGGCTGTTCGTGGCACAGCTCGCCGCGCCGTCGGCGATGCGGCTGGGCGGTGGTGACGAGGTCATCCTGTGGGATGTGGCCACTGGTTCGCAGGCCGTCACCGGCCCCGATCCGGCTGGCGGGTGGACGGTCCGCCAGCGCGGGGCGCTGCGGCTGTGGGACGCGGTTGAGGAGGCCATCCTGGTCTGGCAGAACGCGGGGTCCCCGCACCAGTCCGCGTACGGGCTCACCGTCACCGGGGACCGTCAGTACGTATGGCTGGGCGAACCCGACGGACCGAGCTGGGACCTGCCTGTCTGAGCGAGGTGAGAAAAATCCGGTGCCCGGAGCAGGCTGACGCCGACTGAAGGCACGTCAGCTGCGTTCTGTGGGCGCACGCTGGGCACCGGCCTGAGTCGTGGCTCGACCTCCTCATGCCTGATGACAGTTAACCGGTATCGGTGGTGCGGGACGCCCTGACCCGCCGAGGGAAGCCCCTCCACAGGCCAGGGAATCATGGCCTAGATCTGTGGCGCCGAGACTGAGCTGGTGGTGACGCCGGGCTCGTCCCGCTTGGTGACGACGATGTCCTGGCTGGACTCGCTGCTCGTTACGAGAGCTGAAGCAGGAGGGGCCCGTACGGGGGAGCCCGGGTGGCGCCTCGTACGGGGTGCCAGGACGACGCGGAGGCGGCGATCTTCTCAGCGCCGGCGATCGGCGGGGGGAGCCGGACCGCGGTTCAGCTCAGCGTGGAGATGTCGATCACGAACCGGTACCGCACGTCGGAGGCCAGCACGCGCTCGTACGCCTCGTTGATCTTGCTGGCTGGGATGACCTCGATCTCGGCGCCGAGGTGGTGCTCGGCGCAGAAGTCGAGCATTTCCTGGGTTTCGCGGATGCCACCGATCAGCGAACCGGCGAACGACCGGCGGCCCCCGATTAGTGAGAACACGTTGAGCGACAGCGGTTCCGCGGGAGCGCCGACGTTCACCATCGCGCCGTCCACGGTGAGGAGCGACAGGTAGGCGTCGAGATCGATCTGCGCGCTGACGGTGTTCACGATGAGGTCGAAGGAACCGGCGAGCTTGTCGAAAGTCGTCGGGTCACCCGTGGCGTAGTAGTGGTCCGCGCCCAGGCGCAGGCCGTCGTCCTGCTTCTTCAGCGACTGCGACAGCACGGTGACCTCGGAGCCCATCGCGTGCGCCAGCTTGACGGCCATGTGGCCGAGCCCGCCGAGGCCGACGATTGCCACCTTCTTGCCGGGACCGGCGCCCCAGTGGTTCAGCGGCGAGTACGTCGTGATGCCGGCGCACAGCAGCGGTGCGGCGGCGTCGAGCTCGATGCCCTCGGGGATGTTGAGTACGAAGTCCTCGGTCACGACGACGTGGGTGGAGTAACCGCCGTGGGTGAGCCGGCCGTCTTCGCCGATGCCGCCGTAGGTGGCGGTCATTCCCGCGAGGCAGTACTGCTCCTCGCCCTTGCGGCAGTTGACGCACTCGCCGCAGGAGTCGACCATGCAGCCGACGCCGACGCGGTCGCCCACGGCGTGCTTGGTGACCTCGGAGCCCACCTCGGCGACGATTCCGGCGATCTCGTGGCCGGGGACGACGGGGTAGCTCGCCGGGCCCCACTCACCGCGGACGTGGTGGATGTCGGAGTGGCAGATACCGGCGTACTTGATCTCGATGAGGACGTCGTGCGGGCCGACGTCACGCCGGTCGATGGTGGTCGGCGTGAGCGGTTCGCTCGCGGACGTGGCGGCGTACGCGTTAACGGTAAGCACGATTCTCCAAGTATCCGTATTTGTTCTCGGGAAGCACGTGGTCGTTGGACCGAGTGGTCGTCGAAGTGGTGCCAGGACGCCGCCGAACCGGCGGCAGGTGTTGGGCACACCTGTAGCCGTATCGGCGTGCTGGGGGGCTGCGTTCGGGGGTGTGACAAGCCCTCACGCGCCTGCCACACGGTCACGACCTCAGATTTCAGGGTACGACATGTCAGCAGCGAAGGGGGGCGCCACCCCGGCCGCGCCAGTGCGAGGACCGCGACCGCACTGCTGACGCAGGCCGTTTTTCGCCCCCGCCGCGAGTTCCGCGGTGCGCTGCGTCACGGTCTGGCCGACGGTCACGCCGGCGTCCCGTCGACGACCCCGAGGGCCCAGGTGGCCGCGAAGAGCCTGTCGAAAACACCATGATCGAGACGAAATCGAGACAAAGTAGACATCGTACGACATCGGCGAACGTAGATCCTTCTCGGGACGCCTTTCCGGTCTCTTGACCTGCGAGGCGGTGTTTTTCCGCTTCTGAGCTGATCGTTCGGAAAGGTTTGCCGATGTCTTTGCCGCGCCAGGGGATGGGCCATGTGGCCCCAACCGCTTTCCGCAGTCCGGGATCAGTACGCCGCGGCGCCGCGGCTCTGGGTCTCGCCGCCACCATGACCCTCGCCGGGGTGGCCACGACCTCGGCCAGCGCCGACGCTGCGGCCCCCGTCGGGCCGGTCATCCAGGACGGCATGGCCCAGCCGGTGTTCTCGTCCAACCGCAACGACTGGATCCGCGAGGAGGTGTGGATCGAGGCCCCGGTCGACAGTGACGGCGACGGACGGAACGACCGGGTGCACGCCGAGGTCACCCGGCTCAAGGAGACCGAGACGGCCGGCCTGAAGTCGCCCGTCGTGTACGAGGTCAGCCCCTGGTGTCCTCACTGGCGACAAGACCCGGCTGGGCAAGCCGGTGACCGAGACGATCGTCGACGACGCGTCCAAGCGGGCGCAGACTCTCGCCGACGCCGTGACGTCTCCGAACCGCCTTGCCTACAAGTCTGGGGCGCTGACCGGTGCGGTCCGGCTCAGTGGCACGCCGCAGGTGTCACTGCGGATGAGCTACGACCGGCCGGCCGCGAACGTCACGGCGCTGCTCGTCGACTACGACCAGAACGGCAAGGCGAAGATCGTCACCCGGGGCTGGGTGGATCCGCAGAACCGCAAGTCGATCTCGAAGACCGAGCCGGTCAAGCCGGGCAGCCCGTACCGCCTCGACTTCGACATGCAGCCGCATGACTACGTGTTCCAGGCGGGACACCGCATCGCCATCGTGCTGCTGTCGAGCGACTACGAGTACACCATCCGGCCCACCCCCGGCACGACGCTGTACCTCGACACGACAAAGAGCACGGTCGTGCTGCCGCTCGTCGGCGGAGCGGCGGCGTTCACCGCGGCGAACGGCTGACCATCCCGGCCGGCTGAGCGGGCCGCCAAGCGGCGGCCCGCTCACCCTACGGGGCCGGCCGATGCGGCGCCTCGACCCCCCGGACCCGCTGCAGGGGCTCCTCCGGGAGGTAGTTCATGAGGTTCGCTCGGGGGGTCGGCTTCTGGTCGTCGTCGATACATGTCGGTGTCATCTGGTTTGGGGACCTTGATCATGCGTCGGTCTCGTGGTGCCGTGAAAGTGCGGGGCGTGCTCACATCGGCGCGGAAACGCCGCCGATCGTATCCATGCCGACGCGACGCAGGTCATGGAGCCAGTCCTTCGAGAAAGCGGAAGAATGCGAAAACTGTCGTCATTCACGTCGACCGCCAGGGCATCGAAGTCAGCGACTGTGTCAGAAAGGAGCACGTCGTCCCCGACGTTCTTCAAGCGCAAGCGTTACCGGCTCGGGTTCGTGCTCGGCACCACCGCTCTCGGGGTCGTGATCCCCGCGTCGGCGGCCTACGCCGATCCGCCGCACAACCTTCCCCAGTCGGCCGGAGGGTACGAGGCGTCGTTCTCGCCGGCCTACGACTACGACGGCGACGGCTGCTACGCCACCCCCGCCATCGGGCCGGACGGGACCCTCGCCCCGGGGCTGAACCCGACCGGCGCGGTCAACGGCAACTGCCGTGACCAGTCGGACCTGGACAACTCGCAGACCTACGCCCGGTCCAAATGCAACAACGGCTGGTGCGCCGTCGTGTACGCCAGCTACTTCGAGAAGGACCAGGCGCTGCCCGGCAGCAGCCTCGGCGGCCACCGTCACGACTGGGAGCACGTCATCTCCTGGGTCAACCAGGCGTCCAACCAGGTGGAGTACGTGTCGACCACGCAGCACAGCAGCGTGGTGACTTACACGCGCTCGCAGGTGCGCTTCGACGGGTCGCATCCCAAGGTCGTCTATCACAAGGACGGGGCGTCCACGCACTTCTTCCGGCTCGCCAACGGCAATGACGATCCGCCGGAGAACCACTACCACAACTGGCGCTACCCCCCGCTCGTGGACTGGAACGGCTGGCCCAGCACCTCGCTGCGCGACAGGCTGATGAGCGCGAACTTCGGCTCCGCGACCATCAAGATCAATGACGGGAGGTTCGGGGACCTGCTCTCGAGCGCCAAGCCAAGCGGCGTCCCCTTCGACCCCCGGGCCTGACAGACAGGTTCCGACTCCTAGTGGCCCGTATGGTGACGGGGCTCAGCCGCGAGCACCTGCGGCGGATCCTCCGCGCGCGCGGGGCGCTCAGTCCGTGGCGGGAAGATCCGCCCTTTGATCCCCAGTGTCCAGGTCCGCTGTTCGGACGGGCGTTCTCCGTACTCGTCGAGGAAGCCGAGCGCCGCGCGGCCACGCTCCGGCAGGGCCTTCACCGGCCGATCAACGGCAGTCGGCCAGTGCTGGCTATCGCTTCTTCGCCTATGGATGCCTGTCACTAACCATCTCGTGCCGGTGCCGGTGCCGGTGGCAGGAGCAGGGGGAAGCCCGGCGCCAGCGCATAGAAGCCGGGCTTCCGTTATCGCTCAAGCCGAGCGGCTGCGAACTCGAATCGATGACGTACCTGGCCTGGTCAACCGATGGAGAACGTGGAGTCGATGAAGGAACTGGGCTGGGGGAGAGGGCCGGTCAAGAATGAGGGCATGGCCACCAGGGCAGCACGCGGCGCGGAGACGTTCCGCTTGAAGGGCCGAGGAAGGTCGCGGCTGGTGTACTGAGTGAAGATGCTCGCCTCATACCCGCGGGCGATCTGCCAGGCGGTGTCGAGAGTAAGGGCCTTTCCCAGGTCGTTAAGTACGAGTTCCCAGGTGATCTTCGTGGCGGCGACCGGCGTGAGGGACCGCTTGCCGGTCAGGGAGCGGAAAGTCGGGGACGCGTCGTACAACTGCCGGAAGGTGATCACTCCGCGATAGCGGGTCGCCTTCTTCCTGACGCCGTACGTGGACGGCTTCTTGCTGGTTGCCGTGGTGAGCAGCGCTTTGAGAGTGCTGGGCTCGAAGACGTTGATGATCTGGTCGCCGTACAGCGCCGAGCCGCCGTCGCTCTTGCCCGCCAGGGCCCACGTCTTCCCGTCCGGCAGAACGGGCTGGTAGAGCGGGCCGGAGCGGTAGAGCATGCCGTTCACGCTGATGGAGCGGTTCGCGCCGATCTCGGCGTTCACCTTGTCGGCGTCCCAGGGTCCGTCGTTCAAGTGATCGCGCATCAGATGGTTGATCGAGAAGGTCCGGGTGATGTCGGCAGCACCGACGCCGGAGCCGCCGAGTTTGAACACGCCCCGACGGATCGCCCCCCACGCGCCCCACTTCCTGTGGCCCAGGCTGCCACCCTCAACCACCTGCACCGCCTCGTGGCTGGCGATCTGGGCCTTCAGGGCACTGACGGGATCCACCGCGAGCTGCGCGTTCGCAGGTGTAGCCAGCAGGGTCGTGGACGCTAGTGCGACCGCCAACAGGACGATCGAGCGCTTCATTATGGGCACCCCTCGGTTCGGGATCATGGACGAATGCGGCCATTGTCCCGGAGAGGGAGGGGTGGGTGGCACGGGACTGCCGTGCCCTGCACTGCTCATGTGAGGATGAACTGTCTCATGCGCCCACTACGGCTGACCGGGCGTTTGCGCCCGTGCCGGGCGCCGGCTGGTCGACCAGCACCGTGGCGTGGCCGGCGCGAGCTCGGCGCGCGTGACAGGGACGAGGTGCTGCTCGCCCTAGTGGCCCGTCACGCAACCTTGGTCGGGTAACTGGTCCAGCTTCGAATGGGTG
>NZ_JBFBIK010000133.1:0-19509 GCF_040685555.1 Sphaerisporangium sp. NPDC088356 | reverse complement strand
CGGCGTCGCCGGACGCCGCGCCGAGGTCGGGCATGCCCGCCTCGTGGAGGTGGGTCGACAGGCCCACGTCCCGGTTGTCGAAGCGGACGACGTGGTGCCCGCGCTCCGCGAGCAGCTCGCAGAACTCCTCGTCCCATTGGATCATCTGGGCGCCGAGCCCCATGATCAGAAGTAGCGGACGCCCGGTCGGGGGGCCGAAGGAGTCGTACTCGATCTCGATGCCGTTCGCCGGCGCGCGGTTCATGAGAACAGAATTCCATTCTGTTTCACGTCACGACAAGCCCCCGCCGGTCACTGGGTCGCCAGGTGGGCCTTGAAGCCCGCGCCGTAGTTGGTCGCGGTGCCGTTCCAGTCGGTGATCAGCGACGGGCCGCTGGAGCAGTCCCAGTTGTTCCACGTCCACGCCAGGTACGAGAGGCCCTTCTGGTCGAGCCAGTTCATCAGGCCGTCGATGTACCCGTGGGCGCAGTCGTTCTCGCCGATCTCCCCGGCGACCAGGGGCACCTGGGCCGCGACCGGGGCGAGCTGGCTGTCCCAGCAGCTCTGGCTTGAGCAGGTGTTGAAGTTGTAGGAGTGCCAGGCGGCGGCGAGGTTGCCGGTCGAGTCGGACGGCTTGTTCGCCAGCCAGCCGGTCAGGTCGTTGGAGTAGGCGAGGCCGCCGAGCAGGATGACGTTCTGGGCTCCGGTGGCGCGCACGCTGTTGACCAGCGTCTGCATCCCGGCCACCTGGTAACCGATCCCCGAGCACGTGCCGCCGTCGCGCCAGCACGTCCAGCCTGAGGCGGTGCTGCCGGTCGCCCGCTCCGGGTAGGGCTCGTTGAACAGGTCGAACACGATGGCGGTGTCGTTCTTGAACGTGTTCGCGACCGAGGTCCAGAAGCCGGGTGCGTACTGCGCGTCCGGCATGGGCTTCTGGCACGACGCGTGCACGTCGGTGCAGGCGGACGACGTCCCGGTGTAGGTGCCGTAGCTCCAGTGCATCTCCACGATCGGGGTGATGCCGTGCGCCAGCAGCCTGGCGACGTAGCCCTTCACCTCGTTCTGGTACGTGGTCCCGCCGTACTGGGACTGGACGTTGCTCGTGCCGAGCCAGCACTCCTCGTTGAGCGGGACGCGGACGGTCCTGATCTTCCAGGCGGCCATGGCGTTGATGGACGCGTCGTCCATCGGGCCGTTCCAGATGCCGTTGCCCTGGATGCACGCGAACTCGCCACCCGACCGGTTGGCCCCGAGGAGACGTACGGCCTGGCCGGAGGCGTTGACGAGCTTGTTGCCCGACACGTGCAGCTTGGGCGCCGCGCCCGGCGGGACGGTGGGCGTGACCGTGGGCGTGGGGGTCGGGGTCGCGGTGACCGACCCGGTGCAGGCCACCCCGTTGACCTTGAAGGCCGAGGGCACCGGGTTGCTCGCGGTGAAGGTCCCGGTGAAGCCGATGCCGCTGGTGGTGGCGTTGGTGGCGAGGGCTCCGTTGTACGACAGGCTCGTCGCCGTCACGTGCGCCCCCGACTGCGACCACGTGGCGTTCCAGCCGCTCCCGACCTTCTGGCCGGCGTCGGGGAAGTCGAACTCCAGCTTCCAGCTTGTCAGTGGGTCACCGAGGTTGGTGATGGCGACGTCGCTCTGGAAACCTCCCGACCACTGGTTGACGACCTTGTAGGCGACCTTGCACCCGGCGGCGGCGTTCGCCGCGGACATGCTCACGGCGACCCCACCGGCTGCGACCAGCACGGCCGCCGCGAAGGTCGCGAGACTCCGTCTCATCAGGACTTCCTTTCGGGAAACGAACGGCCCTCGGCGAGAAATGGTTGCCGCTGGCGAAAGCGTCCTGAAATTAACCGATTAAGTCGTTGATCGCGACCATGAAGGACGGCGACCGTCCGGCAGAACAGCCGCACGTCACCGCCGGTACGGCGCAACGGGTGGGGGATGGATTCACTGCCTGCAGAAACGCGGACGCCATTCCGCCGTTGAACCGATTAACCGAGTCCCGCCACCGCGAAAGAACGATGAAAGATTCAGCTCGACGCCACCGCGCGGACGGCCTCGTCGACCGGGGTGTCCCCCTCGACGAGCTCCAGCGTGCGGCCATCGGTGCCGGGGGTGCCCAGCAGCCCGGCGATCACGGCGGCCACGTCGTCACGGGTGACCCTTCCACGCGGCACCGGCGGCTCCGCCAGGGTGACGTGGCCGGTGCCGGGGTCGTCGGTCAGCCTTCCCGGACGCAGGACCGTCCAGTCGAGGTCGCGAGCCCGCAGGTCCTCCTCCGCGTCGGACTTGGCCCTGATGTACGCCGACCAGACCTCGTCGGTGCCGGGCTCCGGCGGCCGGTCGGCCCCCATCGAGGAGATCTGCACGAACCGCCGCACGCCGGCCCGTTCGGCCGCCTCCGCCAGCAGCACGGCGGCGGCGCGGTCGACGGTGTCCTTGCGCGCCGCGCCGCTGCCGGGCCCGGCCCCGGCCGCGAACACGGCCGCGCCGGCCCCCCGCAGGTGCTCGGCGACCTCCTCCACCCCGGCGGTCTCCAGGTCGCAGACGACCACCTCGGCCCCGGCCTCCCTGACGTCCTGCCCGTGGGCGGGGTTGCGGATCAGGCCGACGGGCTCGTCACCCTGCCCCGCCAGCAGCCGCTCCAGGCGAAGAGCGATCTTGCCGTGTCCACCCGCGATCACAACACGCATACGAAATGCCTCCCCTTCGGTCATCGATGGTCATCTTCCGCACGGCCGGCCTCAGTTGGACGCCCGTACGACGGGCAGCACCTCGGCGCCGAGCCTGGCGACGTTCAGGCGGGTGAGGGCGGGGTCGCCCGCGCCCTCGACCATGAGGATCAGGTGCCTGATCCCGGTGCGCTCGATCGTGGCGAGCATCGTGGCGGCGCAGTCGCCGGGCGAGCCGACGGGGTGCAGCCGGCACAGGAGGTCGGCGTAGTCGTCCGCGTCCCTCGGAAGGTACGGACGGTCGTCCACCGTCCGGTAGCCGGCGAGGCCCGGCGCGAGCCACCTCGGGAGCGACTCCTTCATCGCCGCGACCGCCTCGGAGGTCGTGTCGGCGACGTACGCGATGCCCGCCGCCACGTGCGGAATCCCCGTCAGGTCATGGCCGTGCGCGACGGCCGTGCCGGCGTACCCCTCCATCAGTGCGGCCTTGCCGGGGTCGCCGATGTGCATGCCGAGCAGCATCGGCAGCCCCCGCGCGGCGGCCACCTGGACGGTGCCCGGCGAGGTCGAGGCGACCATCGGCCGCACCGGCCTTCCCGGCCGGGGCACCATCTCCACCTCCCTGAAGCTGAAGGTGGCTCCCTTCGCCGAGACGCGCTCCCGTGTCAGCGCGGCGATCAGCAGGTCCAGGCTCTCGACGAAGCCGTTCTCGAAGCGGTCGAGCCCGGTGCCGAAGACCTCCAGATCGACCCAGGGCCCGCCGCGCCCGACGCCGAGGCGGAAGCGGCCACCGGAGACCTGGTCGAGGAGCGCGGCCTGCTCCGCCAGCGCGACGGGGTGCTGCGTCGACAGCACGCTCACGGCCGTGCCGACCACGATGCGCTCCGTGCGGCCGAGCACGTAGGCGGCGAGCGTCGTGGCCGACGGGCACAGCCCATAGGGCATGAAGTGGTGCTCGGCGATCCACACGTCGTCGAACCCCGCCCGCTCGGCCGTCACCGCCGCCTCCACGGCGGCGGTGAGCACCTCGCCGTGGTCACTCCCGGGAAACCCCGCGACCGGCAGGAACACCCCGATCCGCACCTCGTCCGCCACGAACCCAACTCTGCCAGCCGCCGCCCTCGCGGGTCAGCTCATACGGGCGAGCCGCACCAGGTGGCGGGCGCGGCGTGCCCTTCGTGCCCGGTCACGCGTGCCGGCGCGACGGAGAGGGGCAGGGGTCACCCGGCCTGGTCTCCGGACGGCATGTACGGGCTTTCGCGCTCGACGGTCTCCTGCCGCCCGACACCGGTGCCGTGCTCCGGGGTCGAGGTGCCGTAGGGACGGCCGGACGGGCCGACGCCTTCTTTCCTGCGGCCGGCCTCTTCCTCCCGTTGTGCGATCTTCTCCGCGCGGGCGCTCGTGCTCGTGCCGACGCCCAGAGGCGACCTGGCCTCGGTGTCCGTGGAGCTCACGCCGTGCTGCTCCACCTCCGTGACCACGCGCGGAGGCCGCCTGTCGCCTCTCGGCGGGCTCTCGAACGCGCGGTCGCCGGCCATGACGACCTCCTGGTGGACCTTGGCGCGAAGCTCCTCCAGGCTGGTCCTGCGGCCCGGGGCCCCGGGCTCTCGTGGATCGATCATGACAGCACCCCCATCGCACGGCGTTCCCGCCGGCGGACGCCGGGCGGGACCTTCCCCCACAGGGTTCGTACCCCCGGGGTCTCAGCAGATACGCGGCAGCGGGTCGCCCACCAGCACGTCGACGATCCGGGTGCCGCCGAAGGCGGTCTTGAGCAGGACGAGCCCCGGCGGATCCTCGGCGATCCGCCCGATGACGGCGGCGCCCGCGCCCAGCGGGTGCGCCCGCAGGGCCGCCAGCGCCGCCCCGGCGGACCGCTGGTCGACCACGGCGATCATCCGGCCCTCGCAGGCGACGTAGAGCGGGTCGATGCCGAGCAGCTCGCACGCCCCGCGCACGGCGGGCCGTACCGGGATCGCGTCCTCCTCAAGGACCACCGCGACCTCGGAGTACCCGGCCACCTCGTTGAGCACCGTCGCCACGCCGCCACGGGTGGCGTCCCGCAGGCAGCGCACCCGCCCGCCGTCGCACGCCTCCAGCAGACGCGCGGTCAGGCCGTTGAGCGGCGCGGTGTCGGAGACCAGATCGGCGGCCTCGATGCCGAGCCCTCCGCGGGCGAGCATGACCGTGACGCCGTGCTCGCCGATCGGCCCCGACACGATGATCGCGTCGCCGGGCTCGGCGGCGGACGCGCTGAGCCCGGCCGCCGGATCGGCCATCCCGACCCCGGCCGTGGTGATGTAACAGCCGTCGGCCTTCCCCCGCTGGACGACCTTGGTGTCACCGGTGACCACCGCCACGCCCGCCGCCCGTGCCGCCGCCGCCATGCTCTCGGTGATCCGGCGCAGGTCGGCGATGGGGAAGCCCTCTTCGAGGATGAACGCGGCCGACAGGTACGCCGGACGCGCCCCGCACATCGCGAGGTCGTTGACGGTGCCGTTGACGGCCAGGTCCCCGATGTCGCCCCCGGGGAAGAACAGCGGCGTGACCACGTAGGAGTCGGTCGTGAACGCGAGCCCGCCGTCGACCGCCCCGTCCGCCAGGGGCTCCAGCAGCGGGTTGCGGAAGGACTCCAGGAACACGGCCTCGATCAGGGTCCGCGTCGCCTTGCCTCCCGCGCCGTGCGCGAGCGTGATGAGCTCCTCCCGGACGCGCGGTTTGCGACGGCGCGCCCGCTCGATGCGCTCCAGCACCTGTTCCTCGGAGCTCACGTCCGCGTCGCCTCCTTGACCCGGTCGCGCGAGAACCGGCCGAAGTTGTAGTACGCCGCGCAGGCGCCCTCGGAGGACACCATGCAGGTGCCGATCGGCGTCTCCGGGGTGCAGGCCGTGCCGAACACCTTGCACTCCCAGGGCTTGAGCACGCCCTTGAGCACCTCGCCGCACTGGCACGCCTTCGGGTCGGCCACGCGTCCACCCGGGATGTCGAAGATCCGTTCCGCGTCGAAGGCGGCGTACGCCTCGCGCACGCGCAGCGCCGAGTCGGAGATGAACCCGAGCCCGCGCCACTCGAAGTGCGGGCGCAGCTCCATCACCTCGTTGATGACGGCCAGCGCCTTGGGGTTGCCGTCCCACGGGACCACCCGGGCGTACTGGTTCTCCACGGCCGCCCGGCCCCCGGCGAGCTGGACGAGGTTCTGGTAGACCGACTGCAGCACGTCGAGCGGCTCGAACCCGGCGACCACCAGCGGCTTCCCGTAGTCGCGGGCGATGAACCCGTACGGCCGGCAGCCGATGACCGTGGACACGTGGCCTGGCCCGATGAACCCGTCGAGCCGCAGGTCGGGAGAGTCCAGGATCGCCTTGATGGCCGGAATGATCGTCACGTGGTTGCAGAAGACCGAGAAGTTGCCGATCCCCTCGGCGGCGGCCCGCAGGACGGTCATCGCCGTCGACGGTGCCGTGGTCTCGAACCCGATGGCCATGAAGACGACCTGCCTGCCGGGGTGCTCCCGGGCGATCTTCAGGGCGTCGAGCGGCGAGTAGACCATCCTGATGTCGGCGCCCCTGGCCATGGCGTCCAGGAACGAACCCCGGCCGCCCGGCACCCGCATCATGTCGCCGAACGACGTCATGATCACGCCGGGCCGCTCCGCGATGTGGATGGCGTCGTCCACCCTCCCCATCGGGATGACGCAGACGGGGCAGCCCGGCCCGTGCACCAGCGTGACCGCCGACGGCAGGTGGTCCTCCAGCCCGTGCTTGTAGATCGTGTGGGTGTGTCCCCCGCAGACCTCCATGAACTTGTAGGCACGACCCGGCTCGCACAGCGCGGCGATGCGCGCGGCGAGCGCCCGTGCCTTGTCGGCGTCGCGGTACTCGTCGACGAAGCGCATCGGACGTCACCCCTGTTCGATCATGGATTGGCGTAGGGCGGCGATCTCGTCCTCGTACGCCTGGCCGATGCTTTCGAGGAAGTCCATGGCGGACTTGGCCTCGGCTTCGTCGATCTTCGACAGGGCGAACCCGACGTGGATGAGGATCCAGTCACCGGGGACGAGAGCCTCGCCCTCCAGCAGGCCGATGTTGATGGCGCGCCGGACGCCGCACACATCGACTTTCGCGAGATCAGGACGGTCCGAAAGGATCTCCACGATCTCCCCGGGAATCCCCAGGCACATTGGTCGCCTCCGCGAGTTGGATGGATTCGAGGACGAGGTCGTCGCCGCCCTCGGTGTCGACGTCGGGGGCCCCGCAGCCGGGACAGACCGCGTACGGGTCCACCGACGTGGCGGTTTTCCCGCAGGCCCGGCAGGTGAGCCGGATCGGAAGGGTGACCAGGTCGAGACGCGCGCCCTCGGCCACCGTTCCCTCGGCGACCAGGGCCCACGCGTCGTTGATCGAGGGCTCGGCGACGCGGAGCATGGCACCCACCTGTACCCGTGCCCGGCGTATCCGCCTGCCGTCCGCCCGGCCCTCGACCGCGGCGAGGATCGACTCCGCGATCCCGTATTCATGCACGATTACCTCACCTCATCTCTTCCGGTTTCCTCTGGTCGGCCCGCATACCGCCGGGTCACATCTGCCTGATCTGCATGTAGCGCTTGATGTCGGGGATCGACTGGTAGACGATGACGCCCACCGCCACCAGCGCCGCGAGCGCCACAAGCCGTCTGATCATGTCCGTTCCTCCTGTCGGCCCGCGACGGCGGGCGCCGTCGCGATCTGTTCCTGGATGAGTTCGAGCACCAGGTCCGCGGCCCTCGGCACGGCGTCCGCGACCGGCGGGCTGAGCTCCATGCCGGGTGAGACGTCCTCGGGCTGGCATCCCACGAGCAGCACCTGCCCGGTCCCGCCCAGCGTGTCCGCCAGCGCCAGCACGGCGTCCGGGGTCATGTCGTGGGCATCGACGAAGGTGCCGGGGGCCTCGCCGGCGGTCGGCCGCAGGACGTACAGCGTGCCGGGCGGGCCGCCCCGCGAGACCGCGTCGACCAGGACCGCGCAGTCGTAGCGCCCGCCGGTGAGCTCGTAGGCGAGGTGGACGCCGCGGATGCCGAAGTCGGTCGCGCGGACCCCCTCCGGCAGGTCCCTGTCGGCGAGGAGCCTCGCCACGGCGACGCCGAAGCCGTCGTCGCCGAGGAAGACGTTCCCGACGCCCGCCACGAGGATCTTCACGTGCTCACCTCCCCGTCGGTGAACGGCTCGACCTCGTCGGGGGCGAAGTAGAGGAAGCGCCCGTGGGAGCGGTGCAGGTCGGCTCCGAGGTCGTCGTCGAGCGTGACGGCCAGGTAGCGGGCTCCGTCGACGTCGAGCAGCACGGCCTCCACCTGGGCGGTCTTCCCGGCGAGGAACATGTCGTGCGCGTCGGCGCGCCGCCTTCCGGGGGTCAGGCGTACGCGGCTGCCCCTGGCGATCTCAACTCCCGCGATGGTCACGCTGTCGGTGTCCGGCGAGGTCCCGGCGTCCGCCGCCGGATCCCACCACGGCGTGGAGGGGGGCGCGGGCGTGCCGAGGTGGCGGATCGCGCCGTGCAGCCGTTCCACCAGCTCGGGGGGCAGGTCCCCTGCCCTCTGGATGATCTCCGCCGCCCGGGGGTCGGTGGCCCGCGCCTCGCGCTTCTCCTCCTCGGTGAGCGTGAGCGTCCGCAGGTGGAGCATCTCGTCGATCTCGGTGGAGTCGAACAGGTCGCCGGGGCTCTCGGGGGCGATGTCCGGGTGGTCGTACAGGATGATCGGCGACGACAGCACCACGTCGCGCTGCCCCGGCTCGCCCACGAGCACCGGCCAGGTGTTCTCGTTGCGGCAGCCCTCGGCCGCCGCCCTGGCCCACTCCGGGGGATCGGTCACCGACAGGAAGCCCCCGGACGTCACCCCGATGAGCAGATGGGCCGCGACCAGCGAATGCCTCAGCGCCTGCTCGCGCGTGTCCGCCGCCCGTACCGGCTCGGTGACGTTCTCCAGCCGGACGCGGAGCTTCGCCAGGCCGTACGGCCCGGCCATCCGCTCGGCAGTGACCCGCAGCACCGCCCGCACCGGCTGGTGCACGGTCACGATGCGGCCGGGCGTGTCACCGGACGCCCCGAGGATCGGCTCCTGCGACCGGTCACCGGGGACGCGCACCACGACCGTGCGTTCCGTGCCGAACAGGTGCGGCATGGGCAGCACGGCCTCGATCTCGCGCGGAGAAGCCTCGTCGAAGGTGATGTGAGTCGTGCCGTCGCATTCCAGCTGGTGGACCGGCCGGAAGCCGCCGGGCTCGGCACGCTCCACCCGGCGCTCCTTGACGTGCAGGAAGCGCAGGCGCAGGCGTACGAGCGCGTTGGAGGAGCGTTCGAGCAGGCATTCGGTCACGCTCCTCGAAGGCTCCGCCGTGGCCGTGTACCACGGGGGCACGAGCACCCCGAACTGCCAGCGCAGCCGGTTCTTCGCGGCCGAGGCACGGTAGGGGTACAGCAGGTACCCCTCGTAGAGCACCGCGTCGGCCACCTTGCGGGCCGTGTCCATGGGCACGCTCATCCCCCCGCCTCCTTGAGCAGCACTTCCACCACTTCGTCCCAGGTAGCCAGAGCGCGGTCGGACTTGAACCGCTGCAGCGCCCGCAGCGTGTCCCGGTGAAGCCGCAGCCAGCCGCTCGCCGGGAAGTAGCGGTCGATCATGTCCCGCCATACGGAGACGGGCAGGTCCTGGCGCGCTTCGCAGTGCCAGGGCACCGGCCGTACGGTGAAGCCCTCTCCGGCCCTGGCGAAGACGGTGCCGCTGAAGAGCAGCAGAAGGGGGACCTCGCCCTCGTCCAGCGAGGCGAAGTACTTGCCCGCGGCCACCTCCAGGTCGTAGCTGCACGGCACGGGAACGTCGATCTCGGTGGCGCCGGTGAACCTCGGGACCATGATCGAGATGTTGGCGAACTGCAGCGGCTTGACCGTCTCCCCCCACCGGGACGGGTCCCCGAACAGGTCCGTGAGCAGCTCGGCCTCACGGGGGTCGTACCGCCGGCGCTGGGGCTCGACGCGGATCTGGCACCGCAGCGCGACGGCGTGCACGGCCTCACCCGCAGGCTCGGTGATGCCCACGCGGAAGAGCAGCGTCGGGAAGGCCGCGTAGGGATCCACACGCACACCGCGGCAGTCGAACCGGATCTCAGACACGACCGTGCCCCTCAGCCCCGGGCACGGCCCCGGAAGGCACGCGCGGCGCGGGCCCGGAAGGCACTGGGGGCGTGGGCCCGGAGGTCACCACCTCGCCGCGGCGGCGCAGCTCGGCGAAGAAGCCGTCGATGGCGTCCCACGCCTCCTGCCCGCCGTGGAAGCCCTTCCAGTGCAGCCGCACCAGGCCGACCAGCTCGTAGCAGGAGTCGATCGGCACGAGGTGACACGTGAAACCGTCCGGCCGCCGGTCGACGAGGTAGGCCTCCACATCCGGCAGCGCCTCGGCCAGTTCCGGATTGGCGGCGAGGACGCGGTCCCAGGCCGACAGGTCGAGCAGGGACTCGGCGGCCCCGCCGGGACTGGGATAGAAGGCCACGAACCGGTCGAGCGTGGAGTTGCGGAAGAAGAACGCCGTGCGGACCGGGATCTGGAGCTCCTCCCAGTCCATCGCGTCCAGCCGGAACGAGGGGACGTACAGGTAGCGCTCCGGCACCGCCCGGTACCGCCCGCGCGCGACCGTCCCTCCACGGGACAGCAGCAGGACGCAGCCGCGGCAGACGCAGAGCAGCCCGCGGCTCTCGATGTTCACCGCGTGGCCGTGGCGCTCGTCGAGCGCCTCGGCGCACATCTCGCACCGCGGCCCGCCTGCCGCGCGAGGCTCGCGAAAGCGCCGCAACCCGGTCAGCTCCGCCGGATCGTTCCGCGCCGCGCCTCCGGGGACGGTCATGGGGTCGCCTCCTGCGGCACGGGGCACTCGCCCGGCGGCCGGTGCTGGATCTGCAGGAGCGGGGACGTCCGGTCCGCCACCCCCTCGACCTCCACCCGGGACACCTCGGGGGCGGCCCGGAGCACGGCGCGCTCGATGGAGCCGGTCACTGTGGCCTGCGAGGAGGAGCACCCGTGGCAGGTGCCCTCCAGGCGCAGCCGTACGACCCCGCCCTCGTCCACGCCGAGCAGCTCCACCCCGCCCTCGTGCAGCCCGAGGTGAGGGCGCACGTCGTCGAGCGCGGCGCGCACCCGCTCGGCCGTGCCGAGCGGGTGCAGGTCGTGGAGGGCGAGCAGGCCGGAGACCACCTCGTCGGCGGCGAGGCGATGGAGCACCTCCGCCGCCTCGCTCTCGACCACGATGCGCATGACGCGCTCCAGTCCCGCGCCGTACAGGTCGACGACGCCGCGCACCAGCTCCTCGGCCTTGGCCCGCGTCACCGGGCCGGCCAGCGTGCCGAGCTCGTCGATCAGCGCCTCGACGCGGTCTCCGGCCGCTCGGATGTCATGGTCCTCGCGCATCTGCGCCGGTTCCCCCTCTGGCTCAGGTCGCGTTGAAGGCATGGGGACTGTGCAGTTTGCGTAGTTCCTGGCCGTTGCCGAGGTACATGTGCACCCCGCACGGCAGGCACGGATCGAAGCTCCGCACGGTGCGCATGATGTCGATGCCCTTGAAGGTCTCCGGCGGGTTCTCCTCGAAGATCGGCGTGTTCTGCACCGCGTCCTCGTACGGGCCCGGCGTGCCGTAGCTGTCGCGGACGCTGGCGTTCCAGGGCGTCGGCGGGTACGGATGGTAGTTGGCGATCTTGCCGTTCCTGATCACCATGTGGTGCGACAGGACGCCGCGCACCGCCTCGGTGAACCCGCAGCTGATCGCCTCCTCTGGCACGTTGAACGGCTCCCAGGTCTGGGTGCGTCCCCTTCGCACCTCGTCCAGCCCTCGCTCGACGAAGTACAGCGCGCAGGCGGCGGCGTACGCCTGGAAGTAGGAGCGGGCGCGGTTGCGTTCGAGCGCGTTGGACAGCAGCTCGCCGTTGCGCTCGGGGATCTTCCACTCGAACGTCTTCTCCGGCTTGGTGGCGCTCTTCGGAAGGTTGATCAGCACGCTGCGGCCGGTGGACTTGACGTACCCGATGTCCACCTTCCCCGACAGGGCCGTGGACCAGAGCCGGGCGATGGGGCCGCCGCCGGTGTCCAGCGCGAGCAGGTCCTTCCCGTCGAACCACCGGGGCGACATGACCCAGCTGTATTTGTCGTTGAAGTCGCGCTTCTGCGGGCGGGGGATGGTGTGCTGGTTCCAGGGATGCCGCATGTCCACCGGGTTGCCCAGCGGGTCCCGCGCGACGAAGGGCTCTTGGCCCTCCCAGTCGTCGTAGTACGAGCTTCCCAGCAGGATGCGGATGCCGAGGTTGATGTCGATCAGGTTGTTGGTGACGAGGTTCCCGTCGACGATCACGCCGGGCGTCACGAACATCTCACGACCCCAGGCGTTCATGTTCTCGTAGGTGAAGTCGCAGTGCGCCGGGTCGTTCAGGCTGCCCCAGCAGCCCAGCAGCACGCGCCTGCGCCCGACCTGCTCGTAACCGGGCAGCGCGTCGTAGAAGAAGTCGAACAGGTCGTCATGCATCGGCACGACCTTCTTCATGAATTCCACGTACCTCATGAGCCGAGTGAGGTAGTCGGTGAAGAGCTGCACCGTCGCGACCGTCCCGACGCCGCCCGGGTAGAGCGTCGAGGGGTGGACGTGCCTGCCCTCCATCAGGCAGAACATCTCCCGCGTGACCCGGCTCATCACCAGGGCCTCGCGGTAGAACTCGCCTTCGAGCGGGTTGAGCGAGCGCATGATGTCGGCGATGGTCTTGAAGCCGTGCTCCCCCGCGTGCGGGCACTCGGTGCGCTCGGCCAGCTCAAGCACGCCCGGGTTCGTCTCGCGGACCATCTTCTCGCAGTAGTCGACCCCCACCAGGTTCTCCTGGTAGATGCAGTGGTCGAACATGTACTCGGCCGACTCGCCCAGGTTGATGATCCACTCGGCCAGCGCCGGAGGCCGCACCCCGTACGCCATGTTCTGCGCGTAGACCGAGCAGGTGGCGTGGTTGTCGCCGCAGATGCCGCAGATCCTGCTGGTGATGAAGTGGGCGTCGCGCGGGTCCTTGCCCTTCATGAAGATGCTGTAGCCCCGGAAGATGGACGAGGTGCTGTAGCACTCCGCGACCTCCTTCTTCCTGAAGTCGATCTTCGCGTAGATGCCCAGGCTGCCGACGATCCGGGTGATCGGATCCCAGGCCATCTCGACCAGATCGGGGTTCTGCTCCTGTGAGGTCGTCATGTCAGCTCCGTGTTCCTGTCGGCTCCGTGGCGCCTCATGGCCGGCTCCGTCCTCATGTCAGCTCCACGGCGCCTTGTAGCCGGTGAGCAGGGCGCGGCCCTTGGCGCGCCACTTCGGCTCCCTGTCGACCGTCCTGATGGTGATGTCGCGCAGCTTGCGGACGACGCCGCCGTACACCGTGCTGACCGTCGAGGACACGTGAGCCCCCGGGGGCTCGTCCATGAACGGCATGAACTTGTCCGGGAAGCCGGGCATCGTGCAGGCGATGCAGATGCCGCCGACGTTCGGGCAGCCGCCGATGCCGTTCATCCAGCCGCGCTTGGGCACGTTGCACTTCACGACGGGGCCCCAGCATCCGATCTTGACCAGGCACTTCGGGGAGCCGTACTCGACGGCGAACTGCCCCTGCTCGTAGTACCCGGCCCGGTCGCATCCCTCATGCACGGTCTTGCCGAAGAGCCACGTCGGGCGCAGCGCCTCGTCCAGCGGGATCATCGGGGCCTGCCCGTTGAGCTGATACAGCAGGTAGAGGAGCGTCTCGGACATGTTGTCCGGCTGGATCGGGCAGCCCGGCACGTTGACGATCGGCAGCCCGGCCTTCGACCGCCACTCCCAGCCCAGGTAGTCGGCGACGCCCATCGCGCCGGTCGGGTTTCCCGCCATGGCGTGGATGCCGCCGTAGGTGGCGCAGGTGCCGGCGGCGACCACGGCGGTCGCCTGGGGCGCCAGCCGGTCCAGCCACTCGGGGAGGGTCATCGGCTGGCCGGTCTCCGGGTTGTTGCCGAACCCTGACCAGTAGCCCTCCTGCTTGATCGACTCGTTCGGCACCGAGCCCTCGACGACGAGGACGAACGGGTCCAGCCCGCCGTGAGCCGCGAGGAAGTACCACTCGATCATGGCGTCCGCGCCCTGCATCGGCCCGCTGTGGAAGTCGATCAGCGGCCAGTGCACCTCGACCTTGGGCAGCCCCGGGAGCGTTCCGAGCACGATGTCCTCGATGCTCGGCTGCATCGCCGCGGTGAGCGCGACGGAGTCGCCGTCGCAGCTCATCCCGGCGTTGATCCAAAGTATGTGGACAACGGGCTCTTCCTGCTCCTGGGCCCTGCTGCCCGCCTGCTCAGTCGTCGCGGCCATGCCGCCTCCCCCACTGCTGGTCGGTGTCGCTGAACGTCGAGACGCTCCGGTTCCCCTTGTGGTGCTCGGGCCGGTCACCCCCCGGCCGGCGCCCGCGAGGCGGGAGCGGCTGCCAGGACGTGCTGCGTGACCTCCCACAGCACGTGGTAGACCGTCGTCTGCGCCTCCTGGATGCGGTGCACGGACGTCGACGGGACGACGAACAGGTAGTCGAGGACGTCGAGCTCGGCCAGCTCGGCGAGCCTTCCGCCCTGGTAGCCGGCCAGGCCGACGGTCAGCATGCCCCTGCCCCACGCCTCCTCGAAGGCCTGGACGAGGTTGGAGGAGCCTCCGCTGGTCGACAGGCCGAGCGCGATGTCGCCCGGCCTGCCGAGCGCCGCGACCTGTCGCGCGAACACGACGTCGAAGCCGACATCGTTGGACAGGGCGGTGACCAGGGCGACGTCCGTGGTCAGCGAGAGCGCCGGGAGCGGCCGTCCGCGCCGGGGATGCAGGAAGGCGGTGGCCACCTCCTGGGCGTCGGTGCTGCTTCCGCCGTTGCCGAAGGTGAAGAGCCTGCCTCCGGCGGCGAACCTGGCCGCCATCGCCTCCGCGCACTCGGCGAGCCGTTCGGTGTACAGCTCAGCCACCTGCTCGCGCAGCCGTACGATCTCCTCGGCCTTCACCTCGGTCGACCAGTTCACGTGCCCCACGGGCGCGACCACCAGGCCTGCGCCCCCCTGGTGGCCGTGCCCCGCCGGGTCTCCGACCAGGTCCGGGTGGGTCGTGTGGAGGGCTCGGTCGGCGTAGAGAAAGGGATACAGGCGGTGTATCCCTTCGGATGGAGCCCCGTCAGCCATGCCCATCGCCGGCCCCTTTCGTGATCACGGCGATGGCCTCCTTGGCGTGGACGAGTACGGTGTCGCCCACCGCCGCGTCGACCAGCGCCACGCTCACCTGCTCGTGGACGCCCTCCATCTCGGCGATCGCGAGGTCGTGGTCGAGCAGGCGCACCACGAGCGCAGGAAGGGCCTCGTCGGAGCAGGTGAGGCACACATCGGCCAGGCGGTTCACGCGTTCGGTCATCTCACGGCCTCCTGGTCGGGCGCCTTGCGCGGGCTGGACTGGGCGAAGAAGAGGTGGACGAGCTCCCACAGGACGTGGTAGGCGGTGACGTGGATCTCCTTCACCACCGCCGGGTCGCTGGATCCGGCGATGAGCACGTGGCCGGCCGCCGGGCTCCGCGCGATGTCGCCGCCGTCGCCGCCCACCAGCGCCATCGTGAACAGGCCGAGCTCGTGCGCCGTCTCCAGGCCCCGCAGTACGTTCGGGCAGCCTCCGTCCGGCGAGATCCCGAGCGCCATGTCGGCCGGGTCGGCCCAGTGGCGCACCTGGTGGGCGAAGATCTCGGCGAACCCCTCGCGGCTGCCGACACCGGTGACCGTGGCGGTGTCGTTGCTCAGCGCCATCGCCGGGAGCGCGCGTTTGCCCATGATCACCGGGTGCATGAACTCGACCGCGACGTGGGAGGCATCGGTGCCCGCGCCGCCGTTGCCGAAGACGATCAGCTTCCCGCCCCGGTGGAACCTCGCCGCCATGTCGCGACACGCTTGCGCGATGCGTTCAGAGTCCTCCGCGAGGCGGCGTCCCGCGGCGTCTCGCCGGGCGAAGGCCTCGCTGACCGCCAGGCGCGTGGTCGATGTCACAGGCATGTTTACGCTCCGTTATGTACCGTAGTCGCCAGGCTACGGTCCGTACGCACGGAACCGACACCCTAAGCGGGACAACCCGGAGTAAAGGCTTGATCGTGAGCGGTAAGGGTGGTTGGCCGTGCTATGTACGGCTTGCCGCTGGTTGGCTCCTCAGGTGACGGGCGAACCAGTCGCGGGCGAGGCGGGCCACCTGGTCGAGCGCCCCCGGCTCCTCGAACAGGTGCGACGCGCCGGCGACGATCGCGAACGCGGTCTCCCCTGCCAGCTTCTCCATCGCCTGGCGGTTGAGCTCGATCACGGTGGTGTCGTACTCGCCGACGATCAAGAGGGTGGGCTGGTGCACCATGCGGAGGAAGTCGCCCGCGAGGTCCGGCCTGCCGCCCCGGGACACGACCGCCTGCACCGAGGCGGGGCGCTCCGCGGCGGCCACGAGCGCCGCCGCCGCGCCCGTGCTGGCGCCGAAGAGCCCGATGCCGAGCCCCGCGACCGGCCTGTGCCGCCCGAGCCAGTCGACCACCCCGACCAGCCGCGCCGCCAGCAGGCCGATGTCGAAACGCAGCGCGCCGGTGAGGGCGTCGACCTCCTCTTCCTCCGGGGTGAGCAGGTCCACGAGCACCGTCGCCAGCTCGGCGGAATGGAGCTCGCTCGCCACGTGACGGTTGCGAGGGCTGTGGCGGCCACTCCCGCTCCCGTGCGCGAACAGCACCGCACCGTGGGCGGGCTGTGGCACGACGATGTCGGCCACGAGCGAGACACCCGCGGCGGGGATCGCAATGCTCTGGCGAACCGCCATCATGTCCTCCTCATCGCTGTTCCCCCGAGTCCCCTCACAGACCGGTCAGGTCGGTCTCGGGGATCTCGCCGCGGTTCCAGCGGGCCGTCCGTTCGAGCGGCTCGACGGCCCGCGTCTCGTCGACGTGGATCACGGCGTCGAACTGGTCGCGCAGGCGGGCCCGGAAGTAGTGGGTCCGCCGCTCGGACCGGGGCCGGTAGACGGCGGCGACCATTCGCTCCAGGCGCGCGGAGCGCAGAACATCAGCCGATCGCGGGGCCCTGTCGAACGAGATGAAGAACGCCTTCTGGCCCACCTCGTGGAACAGCTCCTCGACGCTGTCGGACAGGGCGGGCCTCAGCCACTTGCGCTCGGCGGGCCCACCCCAGCGGTCGGTCGCGGTGACCGTGCCGGTGTAGGTGGTGAGGCCGATGACGCGGCACCCCTCGCCGTGCCGCTCCCGTACGAGCTGGCCGATGTTGATCTCGCCACGGCACGCCGCCTCCGTCGCACGCGCGTCGCCCACGTGCGCGTTGTGCGCCCACACGACGATCTTCGCCGGCTCGCCGCGGCGGCGGCCGAGATGCACGGCGAGGGCATCCAGAGTGTCCGCCATGTGGCGGTCTCGCAGGTTCCAGGAGCCGATGCGCCCCGAGAACATCGAGCGGTAGTGCTCGTCGGCCGTCTTCATGGCCCGCGCGTTCAGCTCCGCGTAGAAGAGCTCGTCCTCGGGCAGCAGCCCTTGTCTTCGCGCGTGGTCCATCGCCTGCCGCCGGAGCTCCACCAGCCGCCCGACGACCTCGTCCTCGCAGTCCTCCCCGGCCCCGAAGGCCGCCTTGATCCCGCACATCCGGCCGTCACCGCTGCCGAGGTGATCGAAGCAGGCGTAACGCTCGCGGGCACGGTCCGCAGCGGCGGGATCGATGCCTTCGAGATAGGCGATCACCTCATACATCGCCCGGTGAAGCCCGTATAGATCGAGCCCGTAGAAACCGGCCTTGTCGGAGTGCCCGCCGAGTACGCGGTCGTTGTGCTCGCGCAGCCATCCCACGAAGTCCAGCATCACCGCGTTGCGCCACATCCAGTTCGGGAAGCGCTGGAAGTCGCGCAGCGCCTCCTCCGCGCCGGCGTCCTGGCTGAGTCCTTGGACGTACCGGTTGACCCGGTAGGCGTCGGGCCAGTCGGCCTGCACGGCGACGGCGCAGAACCCCTTCTCCTCGATGAGCCGGCGCGTCATGGCGGCGCGGGCCGCGTAGAACTCGTGCGTGCCGTGAGAGGACCCGCCCATCAGCACTAGGTGGGCGTCGCCCACGAGGTCCAACAGCGCCTCCGGGCTCGGGACGCCTTCATCCGCGTGGGTGGCCTCCGCGCGGATGGCGCCGACCTCCACGCGGCCCGGCCCCCTCGCCCTGGCCGCCGCCGACGTCGCGGACGCGCGCAGGAGGTCCCGTACGTCCTCGACGGTGACCTCCGTGAAGTCCCAGTAGGACTGGTCGGCCGCGAAGAATGGTGAGGGGGTGGTCGCGCACACCACCTCGTCCGCCTCCACCTCCAGCTCCTCATAGGTGGCCTCGGAGGCGGCGGGCAGCGCGACGACGACGCGCGCGGGACGCAGCCGGCGCAGGGCCTTGATCGCGGCCCGTACGCTCACCCCGGTCGCCAGACCGTCGTCGACGAGGATCGCGACCCTGCCCTTGACGTCGCGCGGCTGAAGATCCTGCCGGAAGTGCCGCTCCCAGCGGGAGATCTCGCGTCCTTCCCAGTCGGCGACGTGCTCGACCACCTCCGGAGGGATGGCCAAGCCCCTGATCACATCGTCGTTGAGCGCGATCGCCCCCTCCCCCGCGATGGCGCCCATCGCGAGATCCTCCTGCCCCGGGACGCCGAGCTTGCGGGCGACGAAGACGTCGAGCGGCGCGCCGAGTGCTCTGGCCACCTCGTACCCAGCCGGGGCGCCCCCGCGAGGCAGCGCCAGCACCACGAGATCGTGGCGGCCGCGGTAGTGGTCGAGCAGGCCGGCCAGCGCGCGACCGGCATCTCTGCGGTCGCGGAACAGACGGTCGGGCATGGCGGCCCCCTAACGTGCTCGGAGGCGGACCGCCCTCGGGTCACACCCCGGTGATGACGCCACCGGGCGTGAACACACGCCTGCGGCGCCGCCGCCGGGGGTCTCGGGCGGTCCTGGGCCGTTACGTCGAGCCTACGCCTTCTCCCTGCTGGGGCCCCGTGGCCGGTAGGGCGACCCATGCCTGGATTAGCTAGAAATTTGCGTTGATAAGCATACTAAACAGGTCATCGAATCTTCATCATTCATAAAGACCACACTGTATGGAAATGTCTCATCGTTGCCGCCGTTCCAGGCCAATCCATTTATCCCCCTACCTGCGGAGCAGGGGAAACACGTAATTGACACGCCAAAGATCGGCACCGCATAATTACACAGCGGCAACGGAAAGCCCCCGGCACACAGAACGGCCCCACCCGTTCTGCCCGTTATCAATATATCGAGCATCCCCCCGACCACGGCGAACAGCACACGTGACGCATTCGACCAGCATGTCCGGAGTTTCGTAAGTCTTCCATCCGCGTCCAACCGGCGACACCCCCCGGAAATCGCCTAATACGACGCGTGCGGCCAGAATCCCCCTGAGCGACAGAGCCACGAACAATCGGCAGTCAATCATCGTGTGAGCCACCCCCCGGTTCACTCGATCGGCGATGCGCACCACGCGTGTCGTCGCTTCAGCGTTCCGTTCGTTGATTCACGCCGGCCCGGCCGACCGGCCGCGCGCTCCGCCAAGCCGGAGCTTTCCGACTTCCCCTTGTCCCCCGTCCAGCGCGACAGTGATTGGTGGTGTGGGTTGTGACCGAGACAACCGACGCGAGAACAGAGCAAAACGGCCAAGCCCCGCACAACAACGGCCAGACCCAGCAATCCCTGGCCACCCAAGCGGCACGCAACCTGGCCACCACGACCAAATCGCAACCCCAGATGCAAAGCATCTCCTCCCGATGGCT
>NZ_JBFBIK010000132.1:0-19637 GCF_040685555.1 Sphaerisporangium sp. NPDC088356 | reverse complement strand
CCGCGGCCACCGGGTTGAACGCCGCCTGCACGCGCTGGATCTGGGGGTTGCTCCATGGGTCCGAGAGGTTGTCCACGCCGTAGAGCGGATGACCGCCCTCCTCCGGGGTGAAGTCCGTGGAACGCACGCCGGGCACGAAACCGGCCCACGCGGACAGCAGCGTGTACGGGCGCAGATCGGCGGCGCCCTTGCCGCGCTTGGCCAGGGTCGCCGTGGCGAACCACTCGAAGCCCTGCTTGGTGTTGCATGCCGGCCAGATGAACTCGCCCTCGCCCTCGGGCCGCCCGTTCACGGTGATCAGGCCCTCCCCGTACCTGCCGAAGCCGTCGACGTAGTGCGAGATCACCGCGAAGTTGGCGTACGTCATCCCGGGATACATGTTGAGATTCGCGCCGACGCCCAGCTCGGCGATGATCGGCCGGGTGCCGTCGGCGCCGTTCATCGCCGCGTACAGGTCCTTCTCGAACTGTTCGGAATCCTGGCCGCTCTGGTTCGGCTCGTTGTTCTGGCTCCAGCGGATGACGGCGGGGTGGTTGCGGTCGCGCAGGACCAGCGCACGGGCGTGGTTGACCATGTTGTCGTGCCCGGTGATCCAATCCTGCCCGGACTGGGAGCCGCGGATCGCGACCTCGTCGATGAGCATCAGGCCCATCTCGTCGGCGACATCCAACATGTACGGGCTGGCCGGCTCCTGGTGGACGCGCACCACGTTGTAGTTCAGCCGCTGGTAGTTGTCCACGGCCTGCGGCCAGCCGCCGTTGCCCGACGAAGGCGGAAGGAATCCGGGCAGGGTGTCGTAGGCGTCGCCCTTGCCGCCGTTGTTGATCCGGTCGTAGTCGGCACCCTGGAGGTTGTCGCCGCGGAAGTTCGCCCGCACGCCGTTGAGGTAGTAGTACTCGCCGTTCTGGGTGGCCTCGCGGAACCCGAACCGGTACTTGGCGTCGCTGGTGTGCCCGTCATCGGTGGCGGCATGCACCGCCAGAAGGTGCAGCTGCGCCCGGTACCCCGACTTGTACGGCACGTTGGGCCACCAGTACGAGGTGCTGTCGAGGTTCCACGCGACCGCCCCGACCGTCACGGTCCCGGTCGAGTGGGCCGCCACGGTGAGCGTACGGCTGGGCAGTGCCGGGTAGCTGAAAGCCGTTCCGTTGTCAGACGACAGCGACCCGGTCAACGTCACCGACCGGGAACTGCCCGACGTGTTACGCACCGTCACGTCGTAGCTCAACGTCTTGTTCGCCACCGACGGACGCACGAATGTGTCGCTGACGTACACCGCCGGGTACACCCGCAGGAACGCCGAACGGTAGATCCCCTGGGGGACCGCCTCGGACCACTCGGCGGCGTCGGGCACCAGGTACCGGCCGTTGGATGCCTTCAGCGCGCCGCGGCCCTTCACGTCGACGCTGATCGTGTGAGTGGTGCCCGGGGCGGCGTAGGCGCTGATGTCGAACTTCGAGGGAGTGAAGGCCGTGGTCTGCGTCGCGACCACCCGCCCGTCCACCGACAACGTCGCCTGGTGGTTCACGGCGCCGAACTCGATCCACGCCGACTGCGGCTGCCCCGAGTCCGGCACCGTCACCGTACGCGAGTACACCGCCTGGGACACATCGGTGAACCCCTGCTTGTACCAGCCACCTCCGGGCACCTTGATCGACGTCGCCGACCGGCCCGCCGGCGTGAAACTCCACGTCCCCGCGAGGTCGACCGAAGCGATCGCGGCATTGCCCGCGGTGAAGCCGTCGAGGTCTCCTGGGGCGGCGGCGACCGACGCGGTGGACTCCGACGCCGCGGACCGCTGTGCCGCCACAGCCGGCTGGGCCCCGATCAACGCGACCAGCAAGGCCGCCACCACAGCCGGCCACCAGCTCGCCGTACGTCGAGGACGGGAGGAGGGGTCGCTCCGCTTCATCGGTAATCCTTTCGGGTGAATCCCGTTCGTGAGGCACTTCCCGGGTCCGGCCGCCCCTCCGCGGGCGCCACCGTGCGGCCGTTCGGGCCGTCGCCGTTCGCCGGCGAAAGCCGGCGGCTTGAGGGGGGCATACTGTCTCCTTGTAATGGGAGTATCGTATCGGTTCGACGGCATGGCCGGACATCAGATTTAAGGCCCAGGCTCCCACCTGTCAATGCTCAGGGTGCACAGAGATCGGATGACTTCGGCCGTCTGGCTCCCATCACGCCCGATGAGATCACGCGGTCCTAGACGTCATGTAAGTTTCAGGCTGCGTTGGACGCCTCGAACACGGTTCCAAGATCGAGAATCGGCACGCTCAGGACCATCCAGACCTGGGTCGAACTCGCACCGTCAAACGAATCGATTCGATGCCGTGGAGACCCGGTCGGCTTCGCGGCGGGAGTGAATAAGCTGGATCTGGAGGTGAGGCCGTGATGGCTGAGCGATCTCAGGACGCCGCGTTCTCCTCCTCGGAGCGGGCCGCCATGCGAGACCTTCTCGCCGCCGACCGCGAGCGCACCATGTCGCGTGTCGCCTCGCTGACGCGCGACTGGAACGACATCGTCGAATCCTCGGCCCTGGTGGCCACCGACGACGAGCACGACCCCGAGGGGTCCTCCACCGCCTTCGAGCGAGCCCACATCCAATCCCTGCTCGACCAGGCGGCGACCCACCTCACCGACCTCGACCAGGCTCTCGAACGCCTGCGCGACGGTACGTACGGGCGGTGCGAGGTCTGCGGCCGCCCCATCGCTCTCGAAGGCCTGAAGGCCCGCCCCGCCGCCACCACCTGCATCGCCTGTGCCGGCACCAGCCGCTGACCTGGGCCCGCTCGCCCGTCCGCCGGGTCGGGCATCATGGGTTCATGGAGAACCACGCGCCCCTTGGGACCCACGCCGCCGAGGCGCCGGCGACCCGAGAGATCCTGCTGGATGAAGCGGTGAGCCCGGTCAAGGCGATCGAGCGCATCCAGATCCGCCGCATCCGGATCGTCCCCGGCCATCCCGCCGGTCCGCACATCCACAACGCGCCCGTGTTCGGGAGCATCGAATCCGGCTCGGCCGTGTACCAGATAGCAGGCCGGGAACCTTCGGTGCTGCGCCCCGGAGACGTGTTCCACGAGCCCGAGGGCTCGGTGATCGAGAAGTTCGACGCCACCGAGGAGGGTGTCACCTTCTTGGCCTATTTCCCGCTCGCCGCCGGCGAGGAACCGGCGATCGCGCCGGCGGACGGCTCCTGACACGGCCGGCGACCGGCGCCACGACAGGGCCGGGCGCGGTCGGCCCGCCTCGCGGACATGAGCGGTGTGGAGGCGGGCGGTGAAGGCGGCCTTGGCGGACGGTCGCCGAGCCTCGCCGCTCCGGGCCCGGGCGTGGCGCGCGGGCTCCGGAGCGGTAAGGTGGTGGTCGGGCTCGTGGAGTGCCGGGGTCAGCGGTAGCTGTGCTCGGCGGTGGGGAAGGCGCCGGTGGCCACCTCGTCGGCGAAGGCGCGGACCGCGTGGTCCATCTCTCCGGCCAGGTCGAAGTACTTCTTCACGAACTTCGCCGGCTGCGGAGTGAGGCCCATGAGGTCCTGCCAGACGAGCACCTGCGCGTCGCACGAGGGGCCCGCGCCGATGCCGATCGTCGGGACCGACAGGGCGGAGGTGACCCGCGCGGCGAGGTCGGCGGGCACGCATTCGAGCACGACGGAGAAGACGCCCGCGTGCTCCAGGGCCTTGGCGTCGGCCATGAGCTCGTCGCCCGACTGGCCGCGGCCCTGCACGCGGTAGCCGCCGAAGGCGTTGACCGACTGCGGGGTCAGGCCGAGGTGGCCCATGACCGGGATGCCGGCCGAGACGAGCGTCTCGATCTGCGGAAGGACGCGGCGCCCGCCCTCCAGCTTGACCGCGTGGGCGCCCGCCTCCTTCATGAACCTGGCCGCCGACTCCAGGGCCTGCTGGGGAGACGACTGGTAGGAGCCGAACGGGAGGTCGGCGACCACCAGCGCGCGCGACGAGCCGCGGACCACCGCGGCCGTCAGCGGGATGAGATCGTCGACGGAGACGGGAAGGGTGGAGTCGTAGCCGTACACCACCATCGCCGCCGAGTCGCCGACGAGCATGACCGGAATGCCGGCCTCGTCGAAGACTCTCGCCGTCATCGCGTCGTAGGCTGTGACCATCGGCCACTTCTCACCGCGCTCCTTGGCGGCGGAGATGTCGCGGACGGTCACTCTTCGCCCAGCCTTGCCGCCGTAGAGCGCGGTCGACGGGCTGGAAATTGACGTAGAGGACATCGTGGATCCCTCCAGGCCTCGAGGCGCCCTTGTGGCGTCCCCGGACGGTCAGATCATCGCACGCCTGACCGTTATAGCAACACCCGGGATGCCCCCGCCCATCCCCTTACCCCCGAGATCCGCGTCACTTCACAGGGGTGCTTCCGCGTCTGTGAGGTTGCTGTCCGTAACGCACGCGAAACGCCACGTACACCCCCGATAAATATCGAAACGGTACGGTTGCGTATCGAATTGGGAACCGCTACGGTAGCGTTGCGAAACACCATCGTATCGAAAATATCCGTAAAACCGTGCTTTGGGGGCATAGTGGAGCAACCGACAGGTCACCCACGCCGATGGCAGATCCTCGGCGTGATGGTGTTCAGCCTGCTGGCGATCGTTCTCGACAACACCATTCTCAACGTCGCGCTGAAGGTCATCGCCGACCCGGTGGCGGGGCTCGGGGCGACGCAGAGCCAGCTCGAATGGGCCATCAACTCCTACACTCTCGTCTTCGCCGGACTGCTGTTCACCTTCGGGGTGCTCGGTGACAGGTTCGGGCGCAAGCGCATGCTGCAGGTCGGCATGGTGCTGTTCGGACTGGCATCCCTGGCCAGCGCCTACTCGACTGATCCGGTCCAGCTGATCTTCGCTCGGGCCGCCATGGGCCTGGGTGGCGCGGCCGTCATGCCCGCCACGCTGGCGATCATCTCCAACGTCTTCGCTCCCGAGGAGCGCGGGAAGGCGATCGGCATCTGGGCGGGAGGCGTCGGCCTGGCCATCGCCATCGGCCCGATCACCGGCGGCGTGCTGCTGGAGCACTTCTGGTGGGGCTCGGTCTTCCTGGTCAACGTGCCCGTCGTGATCATCAGCTCCATCCTGATCGCCTTCCTGGTGCCCGAGTCGCGCAACCCCGACAAGGCCCAGCTCGACCCCGTGGGAGTGCTCCTTTCGATCGTCGGCCTGGTCGGCGTCGTCTACGGCATCATCAAGGGCGGCGAGCTCGGCACGGTCGCCGACCCCGAGGTCTGGGCGCCCACCCTGGCCGGCGTCGCGGTGCTCGCGGCCTTCGTCTGGCACGAGCGCAGGACGGCCCACCCCGCCTTCGACGTGCGGTACTTCGCCATCCCGAGGTTCTCCACGGCCGTCGCCAGCGTCGGGCTCGTGTTCTTCGCGATGATGGGCGTGATGTTCTTCCTGGCGTTCTACCTGCAGATCGTCAAGGGGTACTCCCCGTTGCAGGCCGGCGCGCTGGTGCTGCCGTTCGCGGCGGCGCAGCTCATCTTCTCGCCGCTGAGCGCCCAGATGGTCCGGCGGTTCGGCGCCAAGGTCGTCGCCACCACCAGCCTGGTGGTCGTGGCCGCCGCACTGGCGAGCTACTCGTTCCTCCAGGTCGACACCTCGATCTGGGTCTTCGAGATCATCGGCTTCGTCCAGGGCGCCGCGATGGCCAACATCAACCCGCCCGCGACCGAGGCCGTCATGTCCTCGCTGCCCCGCGAGAAGGCCGGCGTGGGCTCGGCCATGACCAACACCGTGCGCCAGGTCGGCGGAGCCCTGGGCGTCGCGATCCTCGGCTCGCTGCTGTCCGCCACCTACCGTACGAACGTGGCCGGCTCGCTGACCGTTCTTCCGGAGAACCTCCGGCACGCGGCGGGCGAGTCGATCACGGCCACCATGGGCGCCGCGCAGGCGCTCGGGCCCAAGGGCATGACGTTGATCGCCCCCGCCAAGCAGGCCTTCATGGACGGCATGCACCTGACCGCCCTGTCCGGCGCGGTGGTCGCGCTGATCGGCGCGGCGGTGGTGGCGAAGTGGTTGCCCGGCAAGCACGCGTCCGAGACCCCGGTCGCGCGTCCGGAGAGCAAGGAACCGGCAGTAGTGTGAACTGACCATGGTGAGTGAGCAGATGGGGGCGGTCCGCACGCCGGGCCGTCCCCGCAGCGAGAAGGCGGAGAAGGCCATCATCGACGCGGCGATCGACATGATCGCCGAAGGCACCGGTGTGGCCGAGCTCTCGATCGAGGCGATCGCCGCGCGGGCGGGCGTCGGCAAGACGACGATCTACCGCAGGTGGTCCAACAAGGAAGACCTCGTGGTCGACGCGCTGGCCACCCTGAAGGCCCCGTTACCGGAGCTCGACAGTCAGTCCGTGCGCGAGAACGTCGTCCGCTACCTGACGGTGATGCGGCACGAGACGCATTCCCGCCGCACCCGCTGCATCATGAACATCGCGCTGAGCGAGTCCGACCGCTTCCCGCACCTGGCGGAGCGCTTCCGCGAGATCGCGATCAAGCCCAGGCGGGAGGCGCTCCGTGGGGTCGTCCAGCGAGGCGTCGACTCGGGCGAGCTGCGCGCCGACGTCGACATCGAGGTGGCGATGGCCGCGCTCACCGGCGCGATGCTGTTCTTCACCAAGTGGCGCGACAACGACGACGAGCTCCCCGCCGACCTGGCCGAACGCATCGCCGACCAGGTCCTCGGGGGCCTGCGGCCCTGAGCTCAGGTGGCGGGGGTCTCGCGCCAGCGGTTGGTGATGGGGAGCCGGCGGTCGCGGCCGAAGTTCTTCGGCGTGATCTTCGGACCCGGGGGATACTGCCGGCGCTTGTACTCCGCGAGGTCGACCAGGCGGATCACCCTCGCCACCAGCTCCGCGTCGTGCCCGGCGGCGACCAGCTCGCCCTTGCCCATGTCGCGCTCGACGTAGTCGGCCAGCAGTCGGTCGAGCACGTCGTAGGGCGGCAGCGAGTCGGTGTCGCGCTGGCCGGGCCGCAGCTCGGCGCTCGGCTCCTTGGTGATGGAGTTCTCCGGGATCGGCGGCACGGCGAAGTGGTGCAGCAGGTCGCCCTCGCGGCCGGCCTGCGCGTTGCGCCAGGTCGACAGCTCCCACACCGTCGTCTTCAGGACATCCTTGATCGGGGCGAAGCCGCCCGCCGAGTCGCCGTACAGCGTTGAGTAGCCGGTGGCCAGCTCGCTCTTGTTTCCCGTCGTCAGCACGAGGTGGCCGTGCTCGTTCGACAGCCCCATGAGCAGCATGCCGCGCACCCGCGCCTGGAGGTTCTCCGCGGCGAGGCCGTGCAGGTCGACCTCCTTCTCGAAGGCGTCGACGATGCCCTCGATGGGGACCAGCCGCGAATGGAGCCCCTGCCGCTCGACCAGGTCGCGCGCGTCGCCCACCGAGTGGTCGGAGGAGTGGCGCGAGGGCATGAGCACGACGTGGACCCGGTCGGGGCCGACAGCGTCGGCGGCGATCGTGGCGGTCAGCGCCGAGTCAATGCCTCCCGACAGGCCGAGGATGACCGACCCGAAGCCGTTCTTGGTGAAGTAGTCGCGCACGCCGAGGACCAGCGCCGAGTAGACCTCTTCGAGGTCGTCGAGGCGCGGGGCGACGCTCGCCGGCTCGGGGGCGTAGGCGGGCAGCGGCTCGGCCGACAGCTCCAGCCGCTCGACGGTGATCGTGGTGCCGTCTCCGGCGTCCACGGGGAACGAACCGGTCCGGGCGCCGGGGTCGGCGGGCGGCAGCTCGAGGTCGGTGACCAGGAGCTCCTCGCGGAACTGGGCCGCACGTGCGATCAGCGTGCCCTCGGCGTCCACCACGATGGAGTCGCCGTCGAAGATCAGCTCGTCCTGGCCGCCGACCTGGTTGGCGTAAGCGAGCGCGCATCCGGCCTCGCGCGCGCGGCTCGCGCACAGCGCCAGCCGGACGTCGTCCTTCTCCCGCTCGTACGGCGAGGCGTTCGGCACCACCAGCAGGCCCGCGCCCGCCTCGGCCACGGCCGACACCGGGCCGCCGTCCTGCCAGAGGTCCTCGCACACGGCGATGGCGATGTCGACGCCGTGCAGGCGGAAGATCGGCAGCCGGTCGCCGCGGACGAAGTAGCGGTACTCGTCGAACACCCCGTAGTTGGGCAGGTGGTGCTTGGCCGTGCGGGTGACGACGCGGCCGCGGTGGAGCAGCGCGGCGGCGTCCAGCGGCGCTCCCTTCGGCTGCCCGGTGCGCGGGGCGACCCCCGAGCGGTCCACGTACCCGACGACCACCGGGATCTCGCCGAGGCCCTCGCCGGCCAGCCGGGCGGCCGTGGCCTCCAGCGTCGCGATCGAGGCGTCGACGAACGACGTGCGCAGCACCAGGTCTTCCACGGGATACCCGGTCAGGAACATCTCGGTGAACACGACGAGGTGCGCGCCGCGGCCGGCCGCGCGGCGGGTCCACTCGACGAGCTTGGCGGCGTTGGCGGACAGGTCGCCCACCGCCGGGTTGGTCTGGGCCAGGGCTATACGCAGTTGTGGCACGGTCTCCACCTTACGTGTGGTTGGCCGCGAGGACCTTGCGGGCGGTGGGCGCGCTACGTCGCGCCCGGGGCGCGAGGTGTCACGCCCTCGGGCTGATCAGCCCGGACTCGTAGGCCAGCACGACGAGCTGGGCGCGGTCGAACATGCCGAGCCGGTCGAGGACGGAGGCCATCGCGGCCGCCACCTGCTCCTCCGGCACGGCCAGCGTCTCGGCGACCTGCTGGTTGGTCAGGCCGCGTGCCACCAGCTTCACCAGGTCCAGGTCGCCGTCGGACAGCCCCTTCAGCCCGTCCGGGACGGCCGGGCCGCCTTGCCCGGCGAAGTTGGCGATCAGCCGGGTCGTCACGGCCGGGTCGATCAGCGCGTCCCCGGCCGCGGCGGCGCGGATGGCCGCGATGAGCTGCTCGGGGGCCGACGTCTTCAGCACGAAGCCGCTGACCCCGGCGCGCAGGGCCGCGTACAGGTTGTCGTCGGTGCCGAAGGTGGTCATCATGATCACCTTCGGCGGGGCGGCGTCGGCCAGGACGCGGCGGGCCGCCGCGAGGCCGTCCAGCCGCGGCATGGAGATGTCCATCAGCACCAGGTCGGGCTGGGTGCGGCGGATGAGCGCGATGGCCTGCTCGCCGTCCGCGGCCTCGCCGACCAGTTCCAGGCCCGGCTCGCTCTCCATGATGACCCGCAGCCCGGTACGGACGAGTGCCTGGTCGTCGGCGACGACCACCCGCAGCGTCGAGGTCTCCTGGGCGCGGATCCCGGGCGGCGGGGCGTCCCTCGCCGGGGTGTCCAGGTGCGCCGCCTGGGCGAGGATGTCCCGCTCCAGGCGCTGGAGGGTCGTGCCGAGGTCGAGCCCGAGCTCCTCGCGGAGCAGCGTGCGCGCCCGGCGCAGCGCTCCGAGGGCGTCGCCCTGCCGTCCCGCGCGGTACAGGGCGAGGGCGAGCAGCCGCCAGGCCTCCTCGCGCAGCGGGTACGCCGAGGCGTGGGCCTCCAGGTCCGGGATCGTGGCGGCGGCCCTGCCGAGGCGCAGCGCCGCGTCGGCGCGGTGCTCGATCGCCATCAGCCGCAGCTCGTCCAGCCGCATCGCCTCGGCGGACGCCCACTGCAGCTCCGCGAACTCCGCCAGTGCCGGCCCGCGCCACAGCGCGAGCGCCTGGTCCGTGCGCTCGAACACCGTGGCCGCGTCGTCGCCGTGCTCGGCGCGTACGAGGCTCTCGAACAGCCAGGAGTCGACACTCGCGGGAGCCGTGCGCAGCGCGTACCCGGGAGGGGCGGAGATCAGGACCTCGGCCTCCTCGCGGGGCGCCCGGTCCGGCTCCAGCGCGCGGCGCAGCCGGGAGACGTAGCCCTGGATCGTCGACAGCGCCTGCGCGGGGGGATCACCTGGCCACAGCTCGTCGATCAGCACGCTCATGGGTACGGCGCGGCCGTGTGCCACGAGGAGCCGGGCGAGAACGGCCTGCTGGCGCTGCCCGCCCAAATCCAGCACCGAATCATGGTGAAGCGCCTGAAACGGTCCGAGGGCATGAAATTTCAACATCGCAGCGCATAGCGTAGAGCCAAAAGGTCATTTATCCGTACGGCAACACCTGCCGACGTTGCCGAGTGGTAAGAAAGCGTGACCCCCGCCCCGCCCTCAGAGCGTGATCACCCCGGGTCAGAGCGGGAGCACGGCCTCCACGATCGTGCCCCCGTCCGGCGCGGAGACGGCCCCGCAGCTGCCGCCCAGCTCGGCGGCCCGTTCCCGCATCGAAGTGAGGCCCACCCCGGCGCGCGGCCGGTCCGGCAGTCCCGCGCCGTCGTCGCCGATCCGCAGCCGAAGGAAGTCCGGGCCGCGTTCGAGCGTGATGTGCGCGCGGGTGGCGTGGGCGTGCCTGCGGACGTTGGTGAGCGCCTCCTGCATGATCCGGTACACGGCGACCTCGACGGCGGCGGGCAGGTCGGACAGCTCGCCGGTGACCTCGACGGTGGTCTCCGGCGGTCCCTCACCGGCGAGGGACCGTACGGCCGAGGCGAGCCCGAGGTCGTCCAGCGCGGGCGGGCGCAGGCCGTAGACCAGCTGCCTGATGTCCCCTGACACCGCGTCCATGCCGGTCCGCAGGTCGCGGAGCAGGGTGTCGGCGGAGTCGGGGGAGCTCTTCAGGCTGCTGCGGGCCATGTTGATCGTCATCGCCATGCTGGAGAGCGTCTGCCCGAGGCCGTCGTGCAGGTCGCGGCGCAGGCGGCGGCGCTCCTCCTCCCGCGCGGTGAGGATGCGCTCGCGCGAGCGCTGGAGGTCGGCCGCCATGCGGACCGCGTGGGCGACGTCCGCGGCGTACGGCGCGAGGGTGCTGAGCACGCGCTCGTCGTGGGCTGCGGCGAAGCGGCGGGCGCCGGGACGCCCGAGCAGCAGCCGGCCCACGGTCTCGCCGTGCCATATGAGGGGGATCTGGCGGGGGGAGTCGCCCACGTCGCCGCTCTCGACGTACCGGGGCTTGCCGCCCACCACCTCGACCGCCGCGCCCTCGACGGCGAGGCCGTCCTGCAGGACCGTGACCACCGACGAGAGCGCCCTGGCCGGATCGGCGCTGCGCACCTCCTGGGTCAGGCGCTCGGCGAGCAGCCGGGGGTCGCCCACGCTGCCGTACATCATCCGGTCGACGAGCCGCTGGAACATCCGGCGCAGCGGCTGGAAGAACGCTCCCGCGAAGAGCGCGGCGACCAGGCCCGCGATCTGGTGCTGCTGCGACACCACCAGGCTGGACAGGGCGCCGATGCCGAAGTAGACCCCGCTGACCACGGCGATGACCCCGGCGGCGACGAAGGCCCTGCTGATGATTGTGTCGATCCCGTAAAGCCGGTAGCGCGTCACCGAGAAGGCGATGGCGATCGGCACGAGCGCCGCCCAGATCGTGGCGAGGGCCCACCACTGATCACCGAGCAGCAGGAACACGACATACCCCGTGAAGGCCACCAGCGGCCAGGCGATCTGCCGCCGCACCACCGGGCCCGAGTAGCGGAACCGGACGACCAGGGAGAGCAGCGACAGCACCACCGCGCCGATGATGCCCACCCAGGCGACGCTGCTGATCACCTCGTTGTACGGCCGCAGCGCCTCGATGGCCAGCGGATTCGGGATCAGCACGGGAAGGGCGCCGGGGGCCGGTGCCGGCCTCACGATCTGCCGGACCAGCTCGACCGAGATCGAGACGATGCCGAGGGCGGCGACCGGCCACCAGCGGCGGGAGGGCAGCCTGCCGTCGGGCGAGAAGAGCGGCAGCAGCATCGCGAGCGACACGCCGCACACCGCCCAGCCGGTCGAGTAGACCCAGCGCAGGTAGCCGGCGGCGGCGAGTTCGCCGTCCGCCGCGAGGCGGAACATCAGCATGCCGCTGAACTCGCTGATCCCCCCGGCCAGGCCGCCGGCGCACATCAGCCACGCCATGGTCAGACGGGGCCGGTGGAACACCAGGAAGGCCCCCACGGCGGGAAAGGTGAGGCCGGCCGCCAGGTCGGGGCTCGCGAGAGGGGCGAGCCGGTAGTCGGGCGGCAGGCCGGCGGAGATCATCAGCGCGGCGACCACCAGGAGTGGCGACGTCACGGCCACGACGGCGGCCGCCGCTCGCGGCGGCGTGATCCTGGCCATCCCACTCACCTTTCCCGGCGATGGCCGGTAGCTCTCGATCTCCCCGCCATCAGTGAATTATGGGGCTCTCAAGTAGGACAATTCATGAGAGGAGCGGTCGTAGGGCTTATCTGAGACCCTTTCGTCGTCAGAGGCCTCATCCGCGGTGATCGGAAAGCTCGCCTCGACGAGCGTGCCGCCCTCGGTCTCGGCCGTGATCGCGCACGTCCCGCCCAGCTCGGCGGCGCGCTCGCGCATGGACGCCAGCCCCACGCCGGCGCGGAACTCGGCGGGCAGGCCGACCCCGTCGTCCCGGACGCGCAACCGCAGCCCGTCGGCCGAACGGCTCAGCGTGACCACGATGCGGGACGCCCGCGCGTGGCGCCGGGCGTTCGTCAGGGCCTCCTGGGTGATGCGGTAGGCGGCCACCTCGACGGCGGCCGGGAGCTCGTCCAGCTCGCCCTCCACCACGAGGCTCGCGTCCGGCTCGGCCAGCAGGCGCACGGCCTCCGCCAGGCCCAGATCGTCGAGCGCGGGCGGGCGCAGCCCGTACACCAGCTCGCGGATCTCGTGGGTGACCCGGTCCATGCCGGCGCGCAGCCGCACGAGCAGGCGTTCCGCCGACTCGGGGGAGTCGTGCAGCACCTTCCTCGCCATGGTGACGGACATGGCCATGTCGCCGAGGGCCTGCCCGAGGCCGTCGTGCAGGTCCCGGCGCAGGCGGCGGCGCTCCTCCTCGCGCGCGGTGAGGATCTGGTGGCGTGAGCGCTGCAGGTCGGCGGCCATGTTGGCGGCGTGGGCCACATCGGCCACGAACGGGGTCAGCACCGTGATCATGCGCTCGTCGTGGGCGAGCGGGAAGCGCCTCTGGCCCGGCCGGCCGATGAGCATCCGTCCCACGGGCACGCCGTGCCAGACCAGCGGCACCTCGCGGGGCGAGGGGCCCACCAGGCCCACCGCGACGCGCTCCGGCCGCCCGCCGGTCACCTCGACGGCCACGCCCGAGACGGTCAGGGCTTCACGGGCCGTCGCGACCACGGCCGCCAAGGCGCTGGCGGGCTCGGTCGAGTGGACCTCCATGGTCAGCCGTTGCGTCAGGTGGCCCGCGTCACCGCTGTGCCCGTAGAACAGCAGGTCCGCGAGGCGCCGCAGCGCTCGTCGCAGCGGCTGGAACGCCACGCCCGCGAACAGTGCGGCGGCGAGCCCGGCGAGCTGCCCGAGGCCCGCCGACACCAGCCCGAGGGTGCTGACCGCGAAGTAGACGGCTCCGACCGCGCCCAGTATGCCCGCCGCGATCAGCGTCCGGCTGACCAGCGTGTCGATGCCGTACAGGCGGTACCGCGTCACCGCGATCACGATGGCGGCGGGGATGGCGGCCGTGGTCAGCATGGCGGGCACCGAGTACGGCATCCAGCTCTCGACGGCCCAGTTGGCGGCGACCGCGTACAGCAGCCAGCCGACCTGCCGCCGCGCGGTGGCGTCGGCCGTCCGGAACCGGTCCACCAGGGACAGCACGCAGATGCCCTCGATGATCAGGTACCAGTCGACGTCCAGGCCGCCGAACCAGGCCTCCAAGGGCGCCAGCGCCGCGATCTCGAAGGGGTTCGGCCCCGCGGGCGACCCGGGCACCGAGGGCCGTACGACGTGGAGGAACGCCAGGAACAGCACCATGCCGACGACGAGCGCCGCCACCGGACGCCAGCGGCGGGCGGGAAGCCGGCCATCGGGGAACAGCAGGGGCAGCAGGAGGTCCACCGCGACGATGCACAGCGCGCCCACGACGGCGTTGTAGTCACCGATGAGCGACGCCGTGTGCAGGTCGCCCGCGAGGCGGGAGCGTTCCCAAAGGGCCTGTGACAAGCCCAGGGTCGCGGTGGCGAAGCCGCCTGCCAGCATCAGCCAGGCCACCGGCAGCCGGGGCCGCTGTAGCACGAGCAGCAACCCGAGCACGGGGTAGACGACGCCCACCACGTCGTCCCCGGTCAGCACGCCCGGGCGTACCCGCTCGGAGACGTCGACCTGGAATCGCAGGAAGATCCCCACTGCGACCAGCCCGGCGGATGCCACCGCCAGCGCCCTCGCCGCCAAGCCGAGCCCGCGCATTCCGCCATGCCCCCCTCTGCGCTCCCAGTGGTACGGGAGGCATCCGGAAAAGTATGGGACGGCGGATAACAGCTAATCAACGATCGCTTGCTATCGCATTTCAACCGATATAGGGGGTCAAATACCGACTGGCGTTTTCACTCTGCCGTCAGCAGAAGAACGGGCGGCTGGACGGCAGGGCGGTGAACGGGGCCCGGTCGGGATCGGGGGACAGGGTGCCGTCCGAGGGTGTTTGGAGGGTGCCCCTGGCCGCGTGCCCCTCGGAGCCCGAGACCCCGGCGCCCGCCCCGGCCTCTATGCTCCCCGCGCTTCCGTCGCCCAGGCTCCCGGACTCCCAGGACTCGGGGACCCCGTCGCTCTGGCTCCCGAGCCCTCCGGCTCCATGGCCCTGGCTCCCCGGCCCTGCCGCGCTTTGCCTCGGCCCCACCGGCCCTGGGACTCCGGACGTGCCTGACGCCGCCTTTCCTGACCCCCCGTCTCCGGGCGGGGCGCTCCCGGACCGGCCGTCATGGCTTCCCACGCCGGCTCTGGGCGCGGCCCCGCCGGCGGCGCCGTGCGCGCCGTTCCCAGAATGGTCTCGTGGCACGGGGGACGCCTTCGCCGGGCCGTACAGCCGGCGTGTGGTGCGCTGGAGCCCCCTCGGCACGAGACGGATGCCGGTCGCGGTGACCTGCTGCCCGTACACGTCGGTGATGCGCACGGTGTACGGCCCGGAGCCGAGGCCGCGGTCGGCGACCCAGTAGTTGTCGAAGTCGCGGGACAGGGCCTGCCACCGGCCTTCCCGCAGGACCTCCAGTCGCTGGAGGGGGTTGCCGTGGTCGATCGCCTGGATCGCCAGCCACCGGGCCGACGAGCCCTGTTTGAGGCGGAACGCCACGGGTCTCGGGACCTCGGGGTTGTGCACCGTGTGGTAGCTGACCAGCGCGATGCCGAGGTCGGTGCCCGCCACCCGGGCGAACGCCGAGCGGCTCAGGTCGAGCTCGCCCGGAGCGCACGACGCGCACTCGTCGACCACCTGGACGCGGACCGTGCCGCTCGGGCCCGTCACGTCGAGATACGCCCCGCAGGCGGCCGAACCGGCGTACTGCTCGGCGGACACGGCCGCCACCAGGTCGCCCAGCAGGGCTCCGCCGAGGGAGCAGTCGCCGCCGCGCCACCGCGCGCCCTCGGCGACCATGTTGGCCTGGCCGGTGGCTACCCTGGCGCGGCCGGAGGTGTCCCCACGGCCCTGCGCGCAGGCGCCGTTCTTGCCGGCCTGGGCCCCGAGCGCCACCAGGGTGAGCGCCGCGGCCATCGACAGTGCCCATGCCAGCCGCTGCCACACGACGGGACCCCGGGCTCCCGGAAGCCCGAGAGCCGGGCGGCGCGGCCAGACCGTGCGCAGCGACGGCGGCAACACGGCCCGTGGCCACGGTCGCGACCACACGACCGGTGGCCAGCGTCGCCGCCGAAGAGGCGGATGCCACAGTCGCCGTCGCCGGGCCGGGTGCCCGGCGCGCCGCCGATCCGCGTTCATGTGCTCTCCCTCGCCGGACCTCACCCTTGACGAATGCAGAACGACACCATGCTGTCACATTAAGCGACGACTACGGCCCTCGACCGTCCACTGATCTACGACGCGGCCACCAGGGGCTCCCGGTAGATGAACGGGATGTTTCCGTGACCTGCCACGCAGGCCGTTTGGGCACCGGCCCGGGCGCGGTGGGATCCGGGCGGCCAGATATGGTCGCGCGCCGGCTCCGGTCGTCTCCTCACTACGGACCCGCGTAACGTGTGCGAAACACCAAGCGGGCAGACTGGTAGATGACCAGACAAGTCTTCCGCCGACTCAGAGACGGGTTCAGCGCGACGACGATGGTGTCCGACACCGTCCGGCAGAAGGGGATGCCTTGGACCGCCAGCAGGAGTTCGTGCTCCGTACGCTCGAAGAACGCGACATCCGGTTCATCCGGTTGTGGTTCACCGATGTGCTCGGCTTCCTCAAATCGGTGGCGATAGCCCCGGCCGAGCTTGAGGGGGCGTTCGCCGAGGGCATCGGCTTCGACGGTTCGGCGATCGAGGGTTTCGCCCGCGTTTACGAGTCCGACATGCTCGCCAAGCCCGATCCGTCGACGTTCCAGATCCTTCCTTGGCGCAGCGAGACGCCGGGCGCCGCCCGTATGTTCTGCGACATCCTCATGCCGGACGGCTCGCCCTCGCACGCCGACCCGCGCTGGGTGCTCAAGCGGACCCTCGCCAAGGCCGCCGACATGGGCTTCACGTTCTACACCCATCCCGAGGTGGAGTTCTTCCTCCTCAAGGGGCGGCCCGGGGACGGCCAGAAGCCGGTGCCGAACGACTCCGGCGGCTACTTCGACCACACCCCGCACAGCTCCGGCCACGACTTCCGCCGCAACGCGATCATGATGCTCGAGGCGATGGGCATCTCGGTGGAGTACAGCCACCATGAGGGCGCCCCCGGCCAGCAGGAGATCGACCTGCGGTACGCCGACGCGCTCACGACCGCCGACAACATCATGACGTTCCGGCTCGTCATGAAGGAGGTCGCGCTGGAGCAGGGCATCTGGGCGTCGTTCATGCCCAAGCCCTTCACCGACTATCCGGGCTCGGGCATGCACACCCACATGTCCCTGTTCGAGGGTGACCGCAACGCGTTCTACGAGCCCGGGGCCGACTACCAGCTCTCCAAGATCGGTCGCTCGTTCATCGGCGGCCTGCTCAAGCACGCCGCCGAGATCACCGCCGTCTGTAACCAATGGGTGAACTCCTACAAGCGGCTGTGGGGCGGCGCCGAGGCCATCGCCGGGCTCGGGGGTGAGGCGCCGAGCTACATCAGCTGGGGCCACAACAACCGGTCCGCGCTCGTCCGCGTCCCCATGTACAAGCCGCACAAGGGCAACTCCACCCGCGTGGAGTTCCGGTCGCTCGACTCCGCCTGCAACCCCTACCTCGCGTTCGCGGTGATCCTCGCCGCCGGCCTGAAGGGCATCGAGGGAGGGTACGAGATGCCCCCGGGCGCCGAGGACGACGTGTGGGCGCTGACCAGCGCCGAGCGCCGCGCACTCGGCATCGAGCCGCTGCCGCAGAGCCTCGACGAGGCGATTTCGGTCATGGAGCGCAGCGAGCTGGTCGCCGAGACCCTGGGCGAGCACGTCTTCGACTACTTCCTGCGCAACAAGCGCGCCGAGTGGCACGAATACCGCCGCCAGGTCACCGAGTTCGAGCTGGACCGTTATCTCCCAGTGCTGTAAGCGCAGGGCACCGGCAGAGTTTCTCAAAATGACGGCGTAGGGCCAACGGCGGTAAACCGTTGGCCCTACGCCGTCTCACTGCCTCTGGGCCGTCTGTGGGCCGTCGGGCTGGGATTCGGCGGCCTCATAGATCTTGTCCACGGCCCTCCGGGTCCGTCCCTCACTGCTCGGCATCAGGTGCGTGTAGACCCTGAGAGTGAATCCCGGATCGCTGTGGCCGAGGTACTGGCTGAGAGCCTTGATGTTCTCCCCGGCGTCCAGCAGGACCGAGGCATAGAGGTGCCTCAGCGCGTGCATGCCGTGCTCGCGTGCGGCCTGGTGCCGCTCGCTACCCTTCGGCTCCGGGATGACGCCGGCGTGCGGTTTTCCCTTGAGGACATCGGCATGGGCGGCGTTCTCACGCCGACAACTCTTGAGCAGAGCCTTGATTATGCCGATGCTGTCCCCGAGGTTAGTTCGCGACTGCTCGGACTGATCCGCCGGGTCTGGCGGACGATCCAGTTGCGGTACAGGCCGTGGTGCCCGCCGCATGGACGCAGCCGCTTCTCACATGGTTGCTGTCGAGGGCCGAATCATTGCCGGTGTGGAGCGGTGCACAGCTCAGCGTGGGAGAGTCGGATGTCCGTGCCACTCGGACGACAACCGCGCTCTTCATGAAAACTTGATTTCCAATTCGGGGTGGACATGCGCGCGGCGGCCTTGGCCCAGTTCTACGCCCGTGATGTGAGCCCGCTCTTGGAAGGGAAATTCACTGAGCCGGTCGGCAGAGCGCTGTTCCGCCGCCGCAGAGATAGCGCAGCCTCTCGGCTGGACGGCTCACGACCTCGGCGTCACGGTCTCGCCCAGCGCTACATGATCGATGCTTTGCGCCTCGCTCAAGCTGCGGATGACCGCATGCTCGGGGGTCGGCTACTCGGCAACATGAGCCATCAGGCGAACTATCTGGGAAAGTTCTACCAGGCAATAGAACTTGCCCGAGCAGCGCAAGAGGGCTTGAAGGGCGTCGCGAGCGCTAAGCTACTTCGACGATGCTGAGTTAGCGGGCGAGGGTGCGCACTGTTTCCGCAATCTGCGAAATCCGCGTATCGCGCAAGAGTTCGTTGGGCGATGCTTGGAACTCACCGACCCGGTTTACGCTCGCACCCTCGCATTCATTCGACTTGTACAAGCGGCCACTTACGTTCATCAGGGAGAGCCTGGCCAAGCGGCCATTCTGGCGACGCAGGCCATAGAGCTTGCCGGATCTCTCAAGTCAGCCCGCTATCTTCGGTACATCTCTGACCTATGCCTAGATCTCAAGGAGTACCGGGGCAATTCTGAGGTCGAGGATTTCTGGAGATTGGTGATTGGCAAGTATCCATCGGTAGCGGCCTAGAAGCAGGACCCCGGCACATCGAGGATTTGACCGAGTTTGTTCGAGGGAACCGTGCCAGTCGCCCATGATCGCTGATCACCGCGTCTCAAGAGGGCCAGATCACGATTGATACGCAGTGGCCAACCTCGTGCACCGCGAAGGCGTCACCTTTAAGTCAGCCCCCCGTCCGGCAGTGCGACTCGGAACGCGGTCGATGCCACAGCGAAAGGCTTTACATGACCCACCAATACCAGCAGCCGGGCTTCCCGCCGCCGCAGCAGCCGGGCTTTCCTCCGCCGCAGCGCCCGGTGCAGAAGGGGGTCGGCAAGCTGGCCGTCACCCTCATCGCGGTCGCAGCCCTCGCGGTCGGCTGTGTGGGCGGGTTCGCCATCGGCGGCGCTGGCAAGGCCGTGACGTCCGGCACGTCGGCACCGGTCGCACAGTCGGGCGGCGAGCAGCCGGTCGTGGACGAGACCAGCACGGAGCCAGCGGCCGAGTACACGCCCAAGCGCAGCGACTTCGAGGTCACGATCAAGACGATCTCCAAGAAATGCTACGGGTCGGCTGGCTGCAACGTCACCTACCGCGCCGAGCTGGCCTACGGTGGCCCCCCGCTGCCGGATGACAAGACCTACACCGTGTCGTACAAGCTGACCGGCGGCGATGACTCGACGATCGGCTCGATCGACGTCACCGGCGACCAGATGAGCAGGCCGTCCGAGGAAATGATCAGCACACCCTCCTCCACCTCCGTCCTCAAGGCCAAGGTCACTCAGGTCCTCTGACGGCCCCCAGATGCAATGAGCGCCCGCCACCGGCGGTGGCGGG
>NZ_JBFBIK010000131.1:0-19700 GCF_040685555.1 Sphaerisporangium sp. NPDC088356 | reverse complement strand
GGGCTCTCCTCACTTCGAGGAGAGCCCTGCGCGCGTCAGGCGGTGATCCTGTCGATCACGAGCGGGAGCACGTCCGGGTCACCGGCCGGCCCTACCTCGTAGGTGCCGTCGAGCGCCTCAAGGGCCCGCTCGAAGCGGGCCGTCTCGTCGGCGTACAGGGTCATCAGGCGCTGGCCCTCACGCACCCTGTCACCCGGCTTGGCGTGCAGCGTGATCCCCGCGCCGAAGGACACGGAGTCCTCCTTGCGTGCCCGGCCCGCGCCGAGGCGCCAGGCCGCGAGCCCTACCCCGTAGGCGTCCAGCCTCGTCAGCATCCCGTGCCGGGGCGCCGTGACCTCGACCATCTCGGCGGCCTTCGGCAGAGGGGCGTTCGGGTCGCCGCCCTGGGCGGTGATCATCCGACGCCAGGCGTCCATGGCCGAGCCGTCCTTGAGCGCGTCCTCGGGGTCCTTGCCGGAGATGCCGCCCGCGTCCAGCATCTCGCGCGCGAGCCGTACGGTCAGCTCCACCACATCGGACGGTCCGCCTCCGGCGAGGACCTCGACCGACTCCTCGACCTCAAGGGCGTTGCCCACGGCGAGGCCGAGCGGGCGGTCCATGGCCGTCAGCAGCGCCACCGTCGTGACCCCGTGGTCCGTGCCGAGGTCGACCATCGTACGAGCCAGCTCGCGGGCCGTCTCGACGCTCTTCATGAACGCGCCGGAGCCGACCTTGACGTCGAGCACCAGCGCGCCCGTCCCCTCGGCGATCTTCTTGGACATGATCGACGAGGCGATCAGCGGGATCGACTCGACCGTGCCGGTGACGTCGCGCAGCGCGTACAGCTTCTTGTCGGCCGGTGCGAGCCCGTCGCCGGCCGCGCAGATCACCGCGCCGGCCTCCCGCAGGACGGCGAGCATCTCGTCGTTCGAGAGGGACGCCCGCCAGCCCGGGATCGACTCCAGCTTGTCCAGCGTCCCCCCGGTGTGGCCAAGGCCCCGCCCGGACAGCTGGGGCACGTACGCCCCGCACGCGGCCACCAGCGGGGCCAGGGGCAGCGTGATCTTGTCTCCCACGCCGCCCGTGGAGTGCTTGTCCGTGGTCGGCCTGTCGAGCGCCGACCAGTCCATGCGTGAGCCGGACCTGATCATCGCCTCGGTCCACTGGCCGATCTCGCGGCGGCCCATCCCGTTGAGCAGGATCGCCATGGCCAGAGAGGACATCTGCTCGTCGGCGACCTCTCCCCGCGTGTAGGCGTCGACCACCCACGCGATCTGGTCCGCGGACAGCTCGCGGCCCTCCCGCTTGGTGACGATGACGTCGATCGCGTCCATCAAGAGCTCCCCGAAAAGTCGTCAGGTACGAAAGGTCAGGCGCCGCGGGACAGATCGTCCGGGCCGAAGGCGAACGGCAGGATGTCCGCCATTCTCCAGGGGCCCTCGGGGGTCTCCACCAGCAGCTCGGGCCCGCCGTGCTCGAAGAGCAGTTGCCGGCAGCGCCCGCAGGGCATGAGCAGCTCGCCGTGGCCGTCGACGCAGGTGAAGGCCACGAGCCTGCCGCCGCCCGACGCGTGGAGCGCGGAGACCAGGCCGCACTCCGCGCACAGCCCGAGACCGTAGGAGGCGTTCTCCACGTTGCACCCGGTGACCACGCGGCCGTCGTCCACCAGCGCGGCGGCGCCGACGGGGAACTTCGAGTACGGCGCGTACGCGTGGGCCATCGCCGCCACGGCTCGCCGCCGCAGCGCGTCCCAGTCGAGGTCGCTCATTTCGCCTGGCCCTTCCGGTAGGGAACGCCGTCCGCCGCCGGCATGCGCAGCCGCTGGGAGGCCAGCGACAGGACCAGCAGCGTGGTGAGGTGGGGAGTGAACGAGGTGAACTGCTCGGCCACGGTGTCGGTCACCGCGAAGACCGCGAACACCAGCACCGCGAAGACGCCGCTGATCAGCGCCGCGCGGTTCCTGTGCTGCTGTACGAGCTGGTAGACCGCGAAGGCGGCGAGCAGCATCGCGACCACCAGCAGCAGCGCGTGCACGGACGTGCCGCCCTGGCGGAGCTGGAGCGCGTCGGTGTACCCGAAGAGCAGCGCGCCGCCCGCGAGGCCGCCCGGCCGCCAGTTGCCGAAGATCATGGCGGCGAGGCCGATGAAGCCGCGGCCGCCCGTCTGGCCCTCGCGGTAGATGCCGGCGGCCACGATCGACAGGAAGGCGCCGCCGAGGCCGGCCAGCGCTCCGGAGATCACGACCGCGAGGTACTTGTAGTAGTACACGTTGACGCCGAGCGACTCGGCCGCCACGGGCCGCTCGCCGCACGCGCGCAGGCGCAGCCCGAAGGCCGTCCGCCAGAGCACGTAGAAGCTCAGCGGCACCAGCAGGATCGCCACGATCGTGAACAGCGAGACGTTCTGCGTCACGCCGCGGAGCACGCCCGCGATGTCGGACAGCAGGAACACGTGGGTGTTCTCCAGGTCCCGCAGCGGCACGCCGATGCCGGGGATGCTGACGTCCGTGACGGGCGGGATGCGCGGCGACTGGGTCTCGCCGCCGCCCTTCATGCCGGTGAAGACCAGCTTGGCGAGGTACTGGGTGACGCCCAGGCCGAGGATGTTGATGGCGACGCCGGAGATGATGTGGTCGACGCCGAACGTGACCGTGACCAGGGCGTGCAGCAGCCCGCCGAGCGCGCCGCCGATCGCTCCGGCGATGACGCCGGCCCACGGGGTGCCGAAGGTCAGGGCGCCCCAGGCCCCGCACCAGGTGCCGAGGATCATCATGCCTTCGAGGCCGATGTTGACCACTCCGGCGCGCTCGGACCACAGGCCGCCGAGGGCGGCGAGGCCGATGGGCACGGCGAGGCCGACGGCCGCGCCGATGGTGCCGCCCGAGGTGATGTCGTTCGCCCCGGTCACCACCCGGGCGATGGACATCATGACGAGCAACGCCAGCACGCCGAGCAGGAGCACCTGCCAGCTCAGGCGGAAGCGGCGAACCCGCGGTGGCGCGGGGGGCGCCGCGGAGATCTCGGAGACGGTCACGCCACCGCTCCTTCCACCGGTGCGGAGGCCTCCGCGGAAAGCTGCCTGCTCACCCGGCGCTGCTCGGCGGCGAGGCGGTACCGGTGGACCAGCTCGTAGGCGACGATGACCGAGAGCACGATGGTGCCCTGCATGATGATCACGATCTCCTTCGGGATGCCTTCGAGGTCCAGGATGTCCGAGGAGTTGTCGAGGAAACTCCAGAGCAGTGCGCCGATCGCGATGCCGGCCGGGTTGTTGCGGCCGAGGAGGGCGATGGCGATGCCGGTGAAGCCGAGGCCGGTCGGGAAGTCCAGGCTGTAGGAGTACGACGCGCCCAGCAACTGCGGCATGCCGACCAGCCCGGCGGCCGCACCCGACAGGATCATCGTCAGCAGGACCATCTTCTTGACGTTGACGCCGCTCGCGACCGCCGCTGACTCCGACCGCCCGGTGGCCCGCAGGTCGAACCCGAAGCGTGTCCAGTTGAACAGCACGTGGTACGCCAGGCCCAGAGCCACCGCCACGATGACGAACCCGAAGACCGGGGTCTTCGTGCCGGGGATGAGGTCGAACCCGGGGAACTGGCCGGACGGGGGGATCGGCTTGGTGCCGATGTTGTTGCTGCCCGACACCGCCACGGCGAGGCGGTCGGTGGTGAGCAGCCAGGCGCCGACCCCGGTCGCGATCGCGTTCAGCATGATCGTCGAGATGACCTCGCTGACGCCCCGGGTGACCTTGAGGAGTCCGGCGATGGACGCCCAGACGCCGCCCACGGCCACCGCGACGAGGATCGTGACCCCGACGTGCAGCGGGGCGGGGAGCACCAGCGCGCCGCCGACCGCGGCCGCGATCAGGGCGGCGAGACGGTACTGGCCGTCGACGCCGATGTTGAACAGGTTCATCCGGAACCCGATCGCGACGGCGAGCGCGGAGATGTAGTACGTCGTCGCGAGGTTGATGATCATCACGATCGTACGCGGCTGCGAGCCGTAGTCGAGCAGCAGCTTCATCGTCTCCAGCGGCGGATTGCCGGTCAGCTGAAGGACGATCGAGGTCACGATGCCGGCGAAGACGATGGCCAGCAGCGGGGCGGCGAGCCCCAGCAGGCCTCCGAGCCTCACCCTGCCGAGCAACCGGTCGGTGAACGACGAACTCATGCTTCCTCCCCGGCGTCGGTCGCTGCCGAGCCGAGTTGCTCAGTGGGCGTGTGGTCCCGGGCGCCGGTCATGGCGGATCCGAGCCGCTCGGGGGTCACGTCGGCGGGGTCGACGTCGGCGACCATGCGGCCTCGCAGGATCACCTTCAGGGAGTCGGACAGGCCGATCAGCTCGTCCAGGTCCGCCGAGATCAGCAGGACGGCGAGGCCGGCCGCGCGCGCGGTACGCAGGTGGTCCCAGATGGCGGCCTGCGCGCCGACGTCCACGCCGCGCGTCGGATGGGAGGCGATGAGCACGACCGGGTCGCCGCTCATCTCTCGTCCGACGATCAGCTTCTGCTGGTTGCCGCCGGACAGCGCGGCGGCGTCCACGTCGATGCCGGGGGTGCGGACGTCGTACTCCTGGACGATCCGCTGGGTGTCGGCGCGGGCTCCGGCCCGGTCGATCCACGGCCCCCTGACGTTGGGCCTGCGCGTCTGGTGGCCGAGGATGCGGTTCTCCCAGAGCGGGGCCTCCAGCAGCAGGCCGTGCCGCTGCCGGTCCTCGGGGATGTACCCGATGCCGCCCTCACGCCTGCGCAGGGTGGTCCACGCGGAGACGTCGGCGCCGCCGAGCGTGATCACGCCGTCCGCCGGGCGCATGCCCATGATGGCCTCGACCAGCTCCGCCTGCCCGTTGCCCTCGACGCCCGCGATGCCGAGCACCTCGCCCTTGTGGATGTCGAACGAGACGTCCTCCACGACCGCCCGTCCGTCCGGATTGCGTACGGTCAGGTTCCGCACGGCCAGCGCGACGTCGGCGGTGACCGTCGACTCGCGCGTCTCGGGGCTCGGCAGCTCGCTGCCGACCATCAGCTCGGCGAGCTGCCTGGCCGTGACGTCCTTGGGGTCGACGCTGGCGACGGTGGTGCCGCGCCGGATCACCGTGATCGCGTCGGCGACCGACAGCACCTCGTCGAGCTTGTGCGAGATGAAGATGATGGTCAGACCCTCGCGGACCAGGCCACGGAGGTTGTCGAAGAGCTCGTCGACCTCCTGCGGCACCAGCACGGCGGTCGGCTCGTCCAGGATGAGGATGCGCGCACCCCGGTAGAGGACCTTGAGGATCTCCACGCGCTGCCGCGCCCCGACGCCGAGGTCCTCGACCAGCGTGTCCGGGGTGACCCCGAGCCCGTAGGCGTCGGAGATCTCCTTGATCTTCCGGTGCGCCGCGGCGAAGTCGATGCCGGCCCCGCGCCTGCGCGGCTCGCTGCCGAGGATGATGTTCTCAAGGACGGTCAGGTTGTCCGCGAGCATGAAGTGCTGGTGCACCATGCCGATGCCGGCGGCGATGGCGTCACCCGGCGTGCGGAAGCCGACCGGGGAGCCGTCGACGCGGATCTCACCCTCGTCCGGCCGCTGCATGCCGTATAGGATCTTCATGAGAGTGGACTTGCCCGCGCCGTTCTCGCCGACGATGGCATGCACATGCCCTCGTCGCACGCTGAGACGGATATCGCGGTTGGCGACGACACCCGGGAATCTCTTGGTGATCCCCTCTAGCTCGACGGCGGGCTCGGTGGCGGTAGCCGAAGAAGTCGAAGTGCTGATGGCGGCCTCCTCCATGCGGATGGCCTCGAAGGCGGGACTGGCGAGCCTCGTGGGCGTGGCGGCCAGTCTTGTCCATGCGGGTGGCCTGGTGGCGTGACTGATGCGTGGCAGCCGGCCGTGGCGGCGGATCCGGTGAGCCCTTCGGGCACTGCGGCCGGCCTCGTGGGCGGTCAGAGGGCCTGTAACTGCGCACCAGCCGTCCTCGGGGGCCGACCGACGGCCTCGTGGGCGAAGCGGGTGAATCGACAGTAGTCCAGGGGGCCCGGTGAGACTGCCTCCGGACCCCCTGGAACCGCGATTATTCGGCGGGAACCTTGATCTCGCCGTTGATGATCTTCGTCTTGTACTCGTCGATCTTGTTCTTGATGTCGTCGACCTGGCCACCGGTGGTGGAGAAGTCGACGCCGCCCGCCTTGAGGTCGTAGGTCGTCGGACCGGCCTTGACCGTTCCGTCGGCGAAGCTCTTCAGGAAGTCGAACACCGCGACGTCGACCTTCTTGAGCATGGAGGTGAGGATGACGTCACGCACGCCCGCGTCGGCCGTGAGCGCCTGGTCGGAGTCGACGCCGATGGCGAAGGCCTTCGCCGCCTTGGCCGCCTCGAAGACGCCGCCGCCCGAGCCGCCCGCCGCCTGGTAGACGATGTCGGCGCCCGCGTCGTACATGCCCTGCGCCGCGGTCTTGCCCTTGGCCGGGTCGTTGAAGCCACCGAAGTCCGGCGGCTGGGTGAGGTACTTGACGTCGATCTTGATGTCCGGCTTGACCGCCTGGGCGCCCTTGGTGAAGCCCACCTCGAACTTCTTGATCAGCGGCACCTGCACGCCGCCGACGAAGCCGATGTGGTCCTTCTTCGTCTTCAGGGCGGCTGCGGCGCCCACCAGGAACGAGCCCTCGTTCTCGGCGAACACCAGGTTGGAGATGTTCGGGCCCTCGGCCCCGTCGTCGACGATCGCGAACTTGGTGTCGGGGAACTCGGCCGCGACCTTCTTGGTCGCCTCGGAGTAGGCGAAACCGACCGCGATGACCGGGTTGTAGCCGCCCTGGGCGAGCAGGCGGAGCCGCTGCTCCTTCTGGGCGCCGGTCTCGCCCGGGTTGGCCGAGAGCTCCTTGGTGTCGGCCAGCTTGAGCTCGGTCTTCGCCTTGTCCAGGCCCACCGCGGCGGCGTCGTTGAACGACTGGTCACCACGGCCGCCGATGTCGTACGCGAGGCCGACCTTGGCGCCGGTCGGCGCCGCCGCCGATGAGGCGCCCGACGCGGCGGGCGCCGCCGTCTCGGTGTCCGAAGTACTACTGCCTCCACATGCCGCGACGGCCATGAGCATGGCCCCCATCGCGGTCGTGGCTGCCAGCTTGCTTGCGTGAGTGCGGAGCAAGATGACCCCTCCCGTGTATCTTCGCCGTCCAACTTGTGTGCACGCGCGAAGGAACGCACGGCAACCCTGCACGGAAGATAGTTGTTTGACCGGTGTTGGCCAAACCGGCGCCCGGCTCCGAAACAGGTCCGTTATGCAGCTCACGCCGCCCTGTGACCTGCGAAACCGTGAGACGGGACGGCGGGGACGCCATTTCGGGCGCCCCCGCCGTACGGCGGAGCTCTGTCAGGCCGTGACCGGCTGTACGGCATCCTGGTCGGCGGAGGTGCGGTGCCCTTCCCAGAGCGCGGTGAGCGCCGTGGCCGCCATCACGCTGACGCCGACGCCGATGCAGCTCTCGTCCACGTCGAACGTGCCCTGGTGGATGTCGATCTGCCGGGTCTCCCCCGGCGCGCGCACGCCGAGCCTCGCGTACGCTCCGGGAACCGACTCCAGGTACCACCCGAAGTCCTCGCCGCCGAGGGACTGCGGGGTGGGCACCGTGGCGTCGGGGCCGAGCACCTGGCCGGCCGCGTCCCGCAGCATCTGGACGCTGGTCACCTCGTTGATGGTCGGCGGGACGCCGCGGATGTAGTTCATCTCGGCCTCCACGCCGTAGGCGATCGCGACCGAGTCGAGCAGCGACTTGAACAGGTCGGGCGCCTCGTGCCAGGCCTGCTCGTCCAGGCAGCGGATCGTGCCCTCGGCCAGGCCGTCGTCGGGGATGGCGTTGGCGACCGAACCGGCCTGGACGCGGCCCCACACCAGCGACAGCGAAGAGCGGGGGTCGACCCGCCTGCTCAGCGCGGCCGGCAGCTCGGTGACGATCTTGGCGAGCGCGAAGACCAGGTCGGCGGTCAGGTGCGGGCGGGCGGTGTGGCCGCCCGGCCCGGCGACGCGGACGCTGACCTTGTCGCAGGCCCCGGTGATCGGCCCTACCCGCAGGCCGACCCGGCCGACGTCGACCCGGGGGTCGCAGTGCAGGCCGAAGATGCGGTCGACACCGCTGATGCCGCCCGCCTCCAGCACCTTCAGTGCTCCGCCGGGCATGACCTCCTCGGCGGGCTGGAAGATCAGGCGGACCCGCCCGGGCAGCAGGCCGGCCGCCGCCTGCTCGGCCAGGAACAGGCCCGTGCCGAGGACGATCGACGTGTGCACGTCGTGCCCGCAGGCATGGCAGACGCCCGGGACGGTCGAGCGGTAGGGGACTTCCTTCTCGTCGGGGAGCGGCAGCGCGTCGATGTCGGCGCGCAGCGCGACGGTGGGGCCGTCACCGCTGCCGATGTCGCAGATCAGGCCGGTGCCGCGCGGGAGCGGCGTCGGCACGAGCCCGGCCTCGGAGAGCCGGGCGGCGATGCGCTCGGTGGTGCGGTGCTCCACGAACCCGAGCTCGGGGTGTGCGTGCAGGTCGCGCCGGAAGTCGATGAGGGACTCGTTGTTCACGTTCAGGAACGCGTCGAGTTCCCCCCGTAGATCACGTGCCGGCATGACCGATCGCCCCGTTCGACGTCCTCGAATTGGTGGTGACGAAGCGGTCTTCCGCAAGCTCGACGATCGTCGCGTCCACGATGTCGTCGAGGGTGCCGCCTCCGGAAAGGATCGCGCGCTGGCGCTCGCAGGAGTTGCCCTGCTCCACCACGTCGGCGATGGTCGCGAGCTCGTCGGGACAGCCGAGTCGCTCGGCCATCGGCGCGAGCTCGCGCGTGAGCTCGTACAGCATGTCTCTCATGGGCGCGGTCGAGCCGTGGTCGTCGGTGATGACGGCCGCGTCCAGCCCGTACCGGGTGGCGCGCCACTTGTTGTCGCGAACGACCCAGGGCGCGGGATGCGGCAGCCGGTACCCGCGGTCGAGCTGCTGGTCGAACTGCTGCACCAGGCACTGCGACAACGCCGTCACCATCCCGACCTCTCTCAGGGTCGGTATACCGTCGAACATTCGAATCTCAATCGTGCCGAAGTCAGGGTGCGGCCGGATATCCCACCACACCTCTTTGATGCTTTTGATGGTCCCCGCCCGCTTCAGGGTGTCCATGTACTCCTCGAACTCGGCCCAATCCGCCAGCATGTGCGGCGGTCCGGCCGTAGGCAGCGCGCCAAAAACGATGGCCCGGCTGGAGGCGAGTCCGGTGTCTTGACCGCCCCAGTACGGGCTGGAGGCCGTCAGCGCGAGGAAATGAGGCAGGTAGGCCGCAAGTGCGTTGACGATGGGGATGACTTTATCCCTTTCCCGTACCCCCACGTGGACATGTACGCCAAATGTTTGGATCCGCCATGCCAGCCACTGCATCTCCTCGACCAGCTCGGTGTACCGCTGGACGGGTGCGTAGACCGCCTCGCGCCAGTCGCTGATGGCGTGCGTTCCCGTGCAGGCCAGAGCCATGCCGCGCGTCTCGACCACCTCGCGCACGCGGTCGATGGTCGACTTGAGATCCTTCACGGCTTCCGACGCCGTGTGGCACACGTCCGTGATCACTTCGAGCTGGGACTGCATCAGCTCGTGCATGACCTTCGGGCGGGGGCTCTCGCTCAGCTCGGGGATGGCCTCCAGGACCTGGCGCGCGTCCTGTCGGAGCCGGCGAGTGTGCGTGTCGACAAGCTGGAGTTCCCATTCGACGCCCAGCGTCGGGCCGCGCGAAGGATTGAACTCAATTGTCACAGCACGCCTCCATGGGCAATGGTCTCAGGCCGAGTTTCCGCCGCCTAGCGAAATCGGCCAACCCTGCGGTCACCCCAGTTCGCCCCGAGTTACAGGTATCCAGGCATCGGCCACCAAACCGGAGATGGCACCCACGTATGCATGGTCAGCCGCAAAACGGTCGTTTACCATCTCTGCCCACGAAGGGGGGCTTATATGCGGGCGTCCCGCCGGGCGGAGCGCCACGCACGCCAGCCGATGGCCCCGATCACCAGGGCGAGGATCAGATTGACCGCGATCAGGATGCCGTGGACCACATAGAACGCCGTGGGATGGCCGTCGGCGAGGTTGAACCCGAGGTTGATCCACTCGAAGACCATGAAGGCGGCCAGGGCCAGGAGAAACCCGGCGACGCGTCGTGTCATCATCACCTCCTCCATCTTACCGCTCCGGCTTAATGACCAGCACCTTCACGATCTTTGTCGTGTCTTGCCCCACTTGAAAAGCGACAAAGCTACGCTGACTTCTCTATGGGGATGAAGCACGTAACAGCAGTCAGCGCGCTCGCGCTCGCCGGGGGGCTCACGCTGGTCACCCCCGCGCACGCGCGCGCCGCGTCCGACGACACCACGCCCATCGGCGGAATGCTGCTGGGCCGGCGCGGAGTAGTGGTCGACCCGGCGGCCAAGGCGCTACCCAAGACCGAGGCCTCCGCCTTCGTGGTGGCCGACGGGGACACCGGCGAGGTCCTGGCCGCCAAGGACCCCCACGGCCGCTACCTTCCCGCCAGCACGCTCAAGATCCTGACCGCCGTCACCCTGATCCCCCGGCTGAACAAGAACAAGACGATCTTGCCCAGCGCCGAGGCGTGCAACGTCGAGGGAAGCGCCGTGGGCCTGACCCAGCACAGGATCTACAAGGTCGACGACCTGTTCCGCGCGCTGATGATGGTCTCGGGCAACGACGCCGCCGTGGCGCTCGCCGAGACCAACGGCGGTGTCGCGCGGACCCTCGCCGACATGAACGCCGAGGCCAAGCGGCTCCAGGCGCTCGACACCGTCGCCAAGACGCCGAACGGCCTGGATGAGAACGGCCAGAGCAGCTCGGCGTACGACCTGGTGCTGATCGCGCGGGCCGGGCTGGCGAACCCGGACTTCCGCGAGTACGTCAGCACCAAACTCGCCGACTTCCCCGCCCCCGAGGGCAAGCACTACCAGATGGCCAACCACAACAAGCTTCTCGGCAAGTACCCCGGCATGATGGGGGTGAAGAACGGCTGGACGACCAAGGCGCTGGGCAGCTTCGTCGGGGCCGCCAAGCAGGACGGGCACACGATCATCGTCTCGGTGATGCGGCACGAGGGCTCGTTCTGGGAGGAGGTCAAGGAGCTGCTCGACTGGGGCTTCGCGGCCAGGGGCCACGTGACGCCCGTCGGAGCGCTGGTCGGCCCGGTCGTCCCGAAGGCCAAGCCGACCCGGCCCGTCGGCGGCCCTCCTAAGGCGGCTCCCGCCCCGGTCGAGCCGATCGTCGTGGGACAGGACTCGGCGATGGTCGGCATCGGCGCGCTGGTGGTGGCCGTGGGCCTGCTCGGCGGCGTGATCTGGGTCGTGTACGGCGTGCGGCGCCGCGTGCGCGTCGAGCGGCGGACCGAGCCGCCCGAGGTGTGAACCCTAGTCGTACTCGCTGGTGGGCATGGGTGTGGGCTCGGGTGGCGGCGTGCCGTCGGCGGTGGCCGTCCACGCCGCCACGTACAGCACCCAGCGCGCCGCGAGGTTGAGCCAGATGAGCAGGCCCACGATCACGGCGAACGCGCCGTAGATGGGGTTGCCCAGCGTGTGGGAGAGCAGCAGGGTGGCGAGCTGCTTGAGCACGCCGAACCCGATGGCGCCGAGCAGCGCCCCTTTGAGGAGCGTCTTGAGCGGCTTGCCCACCTTGGCCAGCCAGCCCAGGATGATCAGGAACACCAGCATGTCGGCCACGACGCCGATCAGCACCCCGGCGGTCGGGATCAGGGTCGCGGCGACGACGGAGCCGTCGAGCCCGAGCCATCCCAATATCGTGCCGGTGGCCTGGACGGCGACGCTCCCGACCACCACCGAGATCACCATCGTCAGCCCGATCAGCACGAGCGCCACGAGGTCGCGCAGCTTGCCCACGAACCAGTTCACCGGGGGCTCGCAGCTCACGCAGATGTCGTGGAGCGCGTCGCGCAGGGCGTCCACGGCGCCGATGCCCGCGTAGACCAGGCCCAGCAGGCCGATGACGCCGGCGCTCGTGCGGGCGCTGGAGAGCTGGTCGATGTGCAACTGGCCGGCCAGCCCGGGAAGCTGCCGGTTGATGGCGGCCTCAAGGGTCTCCAGCGCATGCGGATTGATCGTCACGACATAGCCGAACAGGGCGAACGCCAGCGCTATCACCGGGAAGAACGACAGGAACGCGAAGTACGTCACGGCGCCCGCCAGCCGGTCGCCCCGCTGGCTCTGATAGCGGTGGACGGTGCGGATCAGATGGTCGGCCCAGGGCCAGCGGACGCGGTAGTACTCGATCCGGACCCTGCCCCAGGCCTTGACGGCCTCGATCCTCTGGAGGAGCGAGGCCCACGCACTTCCCATCCTGCCCACCTACCCAGCAGACGTACGCTATGCGGACGGAGATGGTCACCGGAGAGATATCTCGCGAGCGCTCGATGACGGCGGCGCCATCGCCGGGCGCCGCCACAGGCGAGGGTCAGCCCCTCGGGACGAACCCGATGTGGTCGCGGACGGATTCCATGGTCTGGCGGGCGATCGCTCCCGCACGCCGCGCCCCGACCGCGAGCAGCCGGTCGAGCTCGGCCTCGTCCAACAGGAGCTTCTCGGTGCGCTCGCGGATCGGCGCGAAGGTGTCGACGATCACCTCGGCGACGTCCTTCTTGAACGCGCCGTAGCCGAGCCCCGCGTAGCGCGCCTCCAGCTCGGGGATGGGCGTGCCGGTGAGGACCGACTGGATGCGCAAGAGGTTCGTGACCCCGGGCTTGTTCTCGGGGTCGGCGATGACCTCCGAGCCGGTGTCGGTCACCGCGCGCATGACCTTCTTGCGCAGCGGCCCCGGCTCCTCCAGCACCTCCAGGATGCCCTGGGGGCTGGAGGACGACTTGGACATCTTCGCCAGGGGATCCTGGAGGTCGGCGATCTTCTCGACCTCCTTGGGGATGTACGGCGACGGGACGTTGAAGGTCTGGCCGTAGCGGCTGTTGAACCGCTGGGCGAGGTCACGGGTGAGCTCGAGGTGCTGCTTCTGGTCGGCGCCCACCGGCACCTGGTCGGCCTGGTACATCAGGATGTCGGCCGCCTGGAGGATGGGATAGGTGAACAGGCCCACGCTGGCCGAGGTCTCGCCGTACCTCGCGGCCTTGTCCTTGAACTGCGTCATGCGGGCGGCCTCGCCCATGCCGGTGTTGCAGATCAGGATCCAGGCCAGCTCGCTGTGCTCGCGGATGTGGCTCTGCACGAACAGCGTGCTGCGCTCGGGGTCGATGCCGGCGCCGAACAGCTGGGCGGCGGAGACGCGGGTGCGGCGGCGCAGCTCGGCGGCCGAGGGGCTCACCGTGATCGCGTGCAGGTCGGCGATGAAGTAGAAGGCGTCGTGCGTCTCCTGCATGTCGATCCACTGGCGGACGGCACCGAGGTAGTTGCCCAGGTGGAACGAGTCAGCGGTGGGCTGGATGCCGGAGAGAACACGAGGTCTGGCCATAGCACATAATTCTGTCAGGACTCCGAGGTGGTCTGCGACTTCTCCCTCAGGACTCCGCGGTGTCCTCGTCGTCCGCGGGCACGACTTTCCTGATCACGCGCACCCTGCCCACCCTGCGGCCGTCCATCTCGGTGACGACCAGCGAGCAGGCCGGCCGCTCCACCCGCTCCCCCGTCTCGGGGAGGTGGCCGAGCGCGGCCATGACGTAGCCGCCGAGCGTCTCGTACGGGCCCTCGTCGAGCCGGATGCCGGTCTCGCTCGCGAAGTCGTCGAGGTTGATCAGGCCCTCGATCTCGATCTCCCCCGCCACCAGCCGCACCGACTGCCCGTCGGCGTCGTACTCGTCACGGATGTCGCCGGTGAGCTGCTCGACCAGGTCTTCCATGGTCACGATGCCGGCCGTGCCGCCGTACTCGTCGACGACGATCGCGAGGTGCTGGCCGTCGTCGCGCATCTCGGTGAGCGTGGGAAGCACCCGCTTGGTGGCGGGCAGCAGCTTGACCGGCCTGATGGGCACCAGCTCGCTGATCGGCTCGATGCTCCCGGTGAGCACCGGATCGAGCAGATCACGTACGTGGACGAACCCCACGATGTTGTCGTAGGAGTCGCGGTACACCGGGAACCGCGAGTGGGGCATCGCCGCGGCCAGGATCGCGGCCTCGGCCAGGGGCGTGTCCGCGGACATGAACTCCACCTCGGTGCGCGGCAGCATCACCTCTCTGAGATGACGCTTGCCCGCCGTGAACACCTCGTCGATCAGGTCCCGCTCGTCCTTGGTGAGCTCCTGGTGGCCGACGACCATGTCCCGGAGCTCCTCGGTGGTCATCGCGGCGCGGTCGGCGTGGGGATTGCCCCCGAGGAGCCGCACCACCCCGTCGGTCGACTTGGACAGCACCCAGATCACCGGCCGCGAGAGCGAGGCCAGCCGGTCGAGGAAGGGGGCGACCAGCAGCGAGAGCCCTTCGGCACGCTGCCTGGCGAGCCGCTTGGGCGCCAGCTCGCCGAGCACGAGGGTGACGAAGGCGATGGCGAGCGTCACCACCACGAGCGACAGCGGCCGTACGGCTCCGGCGGGCACCCAGGACTTGGCGATGAGCGGCTCCAGCTGGCCCGCCAGGGTGTCGGCCCCGACCGCCGCCGACAGCACAGTGGCCACGGTCATGCCGATCTGCACGGCCGAAAGGAAGCGGTTCGGGTCGCGGGCCAGCTTGGCCACGCGTGAACCCCGCCTGCCCTCCGCCGCGAGCTTGCGGACCTGGCTCTCACGCAGGGAGACCATGGCCATCTCGGCGGCCGCGAAGAACCCGCCGATCAGGACGAAGACCAGGACGAGGACGATGTTCGCCGCGACGTTGTGCACGTCGATCGATGTCCGTTCGAATGAGGCTCACATGATGATCTGGTCAGCGTACCGGCTGTGCTTTATCTCGCCATCGTCGCGCGGCGCGTAAGCTGGGCTGTGAGCGTACAAAATCGCACACGATCCAACACGTCCGCACAGATGGGTGGGTACAAGTGAAGCTACTGGTAACCGGGGGCGCGGGTTACGTCGGAAGCGCCGTGGCCGCACAGCTCGTCGAGACCGGTCACGAGGTTACCGTCCTCGACGACCTTTCCACAGGTCACGCGGACGCGGTGCCGACAGGCGCTTCCTTCGTCGAAGGCTCTGTCACCGAGGCGGCGGGCGTCCTCGCGCAGGGGTTCGACGGCGTGCTGCACTTCGCCGCGCGGTCGCTCGTCGGCGAGTCGGTGGAGAAGCCCGGGCTCTACTGGTCCAGCAATCTCGGCGGCACGCTCGCCCTGCTCGAAGCGATGCGCGTGCACGGCGTGCGGCGCATCGTCTTCTCCTCCACCGCGGCGACGTACGGCGAGCCCGAGGGCACCCCGATCGTCGAGACCGACCCCACCCGTCCCACCAATCCGTACGGGGCGTCCAAGCTCGCGGTCGACACGACGCTGACCGCCTTCGCCGGCCTGCACGGCCTCGGAGCGGTCAGCCTGCGCTACTTCAACGTGGCGGGCGCCTTCACCGCCGCCGACGGCCGGGTCTACGGCGAGCGTCACGCCGTGGAGACCCACCTCATCCCCAACGTGCTGGCCGTCGCCCTCGGCCGGCGCGAGTCGGTGAACGTCTTCGGCACTGACTACCCGACCCCCGACGGCACCTGTGTCCGCGACTACGTCCATGTCACCGACCTCGCGCGGGCCCACCTGCTGGCCCTCGACTCCTGCCGGCCCGGCGCCCACAAGATCTACAACCTGGGCAGCGGCACGGGGTTCTCGGTGCAGGAGGTCATCGCGGTCTGCCGTGAGGTCACGGGTCACCCGATCCCCACCGTGGTCGGCGAGCGCCGGGCGGGCGATCCCGCGGTGCTCGTGGCCTCCTCGGAGCGCATCCAGCGTGAGCTCGGCTGGAAGGCCGAGCACGCCGACCTGCGCACCATCGTCGCCGACGCCTGGTCCGCCCTCACCCGCTGACCCGGACACAGATGAAATCGAGTCACGTTCTGCGAAAGAGGTATCTCGCTCCGTCATCTGTGGTGAGATCTCATACGTGATGAAAGCTGCAAGCTTTTCACCTTTTGCGGTGAAGGTGGCGCTCGCTGGCCTCATCGTGTTCTGTGCCATGCTGGCCGCGGCCGGCGCGGTGTTCGCCACCACGGTCCCAGGGGACGATGCCGGTCACGGCCAGTGCACCGCGCACTCCCGGTAGGCGGCGCCGGCGGCTAGCCGTGCCGCAGGGAGACCCGCATGCGGGCCTGGTTGTTGGCCGGGCGGCGGTCCCCGACGCGCGCGGAGTAGACCGTGGCCTCCGTGTCCACCTCGCGCGACCCCCGTCGGGGCATGCGGAAGACCAGGCTGAGCGTCCCGCGCGCCCCGGACCTTATCGGCCGCAGCGCGCAGCCCAACCGCCCGTGCCGCTTCGCGCACCGGGCGCCACGGGCGGAGAGGAACCGCGCGCCGTGCTCGGTGAAGTAGACACGCGCGTCGCGTACGGGCCCCGGCCCGCTGTTGCGCACCGCCGCCCTGACGGTGAAGCGCTCCCCCGGCTTGGCGCTCCCCTTCGCGGGCGAGAGCCGCACGGCGAGATCGGCCCCCTCGCCCACCTTCGTCAGCACTTCGGCGCGGTTGTCGGCCTCGTTCCCGTCGACCACCTCTGAGGTCAGCCGGGCGGACGCGTGGAGGGGGCCGCGCGCGCCCGTACCGACCACTCCAAGGATCGTCACCGCGCCCGAGTCACCGGCCTGGATGTCGGTCGGCGACGGGCAGACCACCTCGTGCTGGGACGCCCCCGGATGGCAGGAGGTGACGTTGACGGCGGTGATGTCCACCTGGTCCGGCATGGTGATCGTCAGCACGGGCAGCACCGCGTCGCCCGGCCCGGCGTTGCGCACCTTCACCTCGTAGGAGAGCCACTGCCCCGGCTGTGCCACCCGTGGCGAGGCGGTGAGGCGCACCGACAGGTCCGCCCCTCCTCCCCACAGTCTCTGCGAGTGCCTGGATGAGACGTTCACCACGGCCGGAGCACCCGAGACGACGAGCAAGACGAGACCGGCGGCGATGCCCGCCGAGAACAGACCCATAGATGTGCGACCCCCATACGTTCGAGATCAATTGAACGCCGCGGGGGTCGCGCCGTGCCCGCCCGACACGCATCCCCCATGCAGGCGAATCCCACCTGAGGGCAAAGATTGGTCACCGGTCGGCTCCGGTCACTCCACGACCGGAGCCGTACGGACCCCGAGCCTGGGGACGGGCGAGCCCGCACAGCACCGAGCCCACCAGGAAGACCACGATGCCGATGAGCAGCAACGGCTTGCGCCCGTAGGCGTCGGAGAGCCTGCCGTACAGGGGGACCGTGACCGTCGAGGTCAGCAGATACGCGGTGACGACCCAGGTGTACAGCCCCGCGCCGCCCAATTCGGCGGTGATGCGGGGTAACGCGGTGCCGACGATCGTCTGGTCGAGCTCGCGAGGAACAGAGGCGAAGCTGGAGGATCTGCAGGCGCTACGGGCGGGCAAGCACGCCCAGGTCGCTCCCGGGCAGGCCAAGATCGGCAGCTACGCCCTCGACCTCGGCATCAGGAACGCCCTCACCACCCTGGCCTGGGCCAGGGACACCGCCGCCTCCATCGACCCTGGCCTCCCCCCGGAAGCGCCGGACCCGGCCTAGCCGCAACTCGCGGGCGCGGGCCTCGCCGTCTCCGCGGCGAAGCCGACCTTCCCGAAGTACTTGCCTAACACGGCCTTGACGGTCCCGTCCGCGTACATCTGGGCGATGGCGGCCCGCACCGCCTTACACGTCCTGACGTCGCCCTTCTTGACCGCCACGGCGTACCGCTCGTCGGTCAGCCTGGCGCCCAGCACCTTGTAGCGGATGCTCTCGCGGTTGGCGAACCCCGCCAGCAGCAGGTCGTCGCCGGGAACGGCGTCCACCTTGCCCGCGCGCAGCAGGTTCATGCAGTCGGCGTAGGTGTCCGCGTAGACGAGCTGCACCTTGACCGCGTCCTGGACGATGCCGGTCGACATGCTCGACCCCGGGGAGCACATCTTGTGCCCCTCCAGGTCGGCCACCTTGGCGTAGGGGTCGCCGTCCCGCACGAGCACGTCGACGTGGGCGGTGTAGTACGGCCCGGCGAACGTGACCTGGTTGTTGTCGTTGATCGGATAGGTCGCGATCACCAGGTCGGCCTTGCCCGAGTTCAGGAGGGACACCCGCTCGGCCATGCTGGACGCCTGATAGGTGATGCCACTACGGGGGACGCCGAGCTGCTTGGCGATGTAGGCGCCGACCTCCACCTCGAAACCGTGCCACTCTCCCCCGTCGCTGAGGGCGATGCCCGGCACGAGGTCGCGCATGGCGATGGTCAGCTTGTGCGTCCTGGCCGCCTTGTCGAAGACCGAGGAGTACGTCGGGGGCGTGTCGGGCGTCCGGCCGGGCGCGCTCGCCTGGCGGGTCGTGCCGGAGAGGGCGGAGGTGAAGCCCGGCCCCCACTGCCTGACGGCCAGGGCGCCGCCGCCCGCGAGCACCATCACGGCGGCCGCGGCGGCGATCCACCTGCCCCTGCGAGGACGCCTGCGCGGCGCCTCCCCGGCGGGAGCGCCGGCCGGGGGAACGCCGGACCGTCCGGACGCGGCGTCGCTCGTGCCTCCCCGGCCCCTCCACCCGGATCCGAGCGTCTCGCGGCCGGCCAGCTCCGCGCCCTGGCTGAGCACGGCGGTGGACGCGCCCACCGCCTCGGCGTGGCCGAGCAGGCGGAGCAGGATCTGGTCGGCGGAGGGCCTGGCGTCCGGCGCCTTGTGCAGGCAGGAGCGCACCACCCCGCGCAGCGGCTCGGGGAGGTCGCTCAGGTCGGCCTCGTGGTTGAGCACGCGGTTCAGGACCACGGCGATGGAGTTGCCGCCGAACGGCACAGATCCGGTGGCCGCGAACGCGACCGTCGAGCCCCAGGCGAACACGTCGGCGGGCGGCCCCACCTCGCCCCCGGAGATCTGCTCGGGCGCCATGTAGGCGGGCGTGCCGACGGCCCTGCTGGTGATCGTGCCCGTGGAGTCGAGGATGCGCGCGATGCCGAAGTCGACCACCCGCGGCCCGTCGGCCGCCATGAGCACGTTGTCGGGCTTGAAGTCGCGGTGCACGATGCCGGCGTGGTGGATGGCCGTGAGCGCCGTGGCCGTGCCGACCGCGAGGCGCTCCAGCTTGCTGCCCGACAACGGCCCCGTGGCCTCTACGGTCTCGCGCAGCGACCGCCCCTCGATGTACTCGCTGGCGATGTACGGCGTGTCACCGTCGAGGTCAGCGGCGATCACCCGGGCGGTGCAGAACGAGGCGACCCGCTCGGCGGCCTTGAGCTCGCGCGCGAAGCGCGACCTCGCCGTCAGGTCGCCGGAGAACTTGACGTGCAGCAACTTGACCGCCGCGCTCTCACCGGCGTCGCTTGTGCCGAGGTAGACGACCCCCTGACCGCCCTCCCCGATGCGCCCGGCGAGTTTGAAAGGGCCCAGCTGCCGGGGATCCCCCCGTCCGAGCGGCCCGAGCTCCGGCATTCCCGTCCCCGTGATTCCTCAAGTGTCGACCATGAGAACTTTACGGCCCCTTGGTGTCCTTACAGGGAACCGAGACCACGCCGTAACCTCCCATGTCGGCCCAACCGGCCCCAACGACGCGAAAGGCCGCCCCCCCGCCAACCCGCGGGGGGCCCCCCAGGAAGGGAGAGAACCCCGCAGATAAACCAGCACCC